>DATGYF010000467.1:0-2624 GCA_035298145.1 Terriglobales bacterium
CAACTGGCGCTCACTTACGATGACGGCCCCAACGATCCTCATACTCTGCGTCTGCTGGAAATCCTGGCCCGGCATAATGTTCATGCCACATTTTTTCTGATCGGCCGTTACGTCGAGCAGCGCCCCGACATTGTTCGTGAACTGGTGAAGGCCGGACACGTGATCGGGAACCATACGTTCACCCATCCTCTGCTGACCTTCAAGAGTGCACGTGAACTTCGCGAGCAGTTCGCCAAATGCGAGCGTGCCCTGACGGATGCCGTGGGAGAACACTCCAACATGTTCCGGCCGCCCTTTGGTGGCCGGCGCCCTGCAGTATTGCGCACGGCGCGGCAGATGGGGATGGAACCCATCATGTGGAGCGTGACGGGCTACGACTGGAACGCCCCGTCGGTGGAGCATATCGAGCGTCAGGTAACGCGCCAGGTTCGCGGCGGGGATGTGATCCTGCTGCACGATGGCGGACATCTTCATTTCGGGAGCGATCGTTCGTACACCGTCGCTGCCACCGGCCGATTGATTTCCCGGTATCTCGCGGAAGGTTATGAGTTCGTGACTGTTCCCGAGATGATGAGGAAGACAGATGTCAGATCTTAGTTCTCGGATCTCAGTCAGGCTGGCGCCCTGGCAAATGCCTGTTTCGCCGCCGCGATGGTCTGGTGAATGTCTTTTTCGGTGTGGGCGGCGCTCAGGAATGCGGCCTCGAATTGCGATGGCGGCAGGTACACGCCGTTGTCCAGCATGGCGCGAAAGAAGCGGGCAAAGGCTTTGGTGTCGCACCTGGCGGCCGAGGTCCAATTGGTGACCGGGCCTTCTGTAAAGAACCAGGTGAACATTGACCCCACGCGGTTGCAGCAGAGCGGCACGCCGGCGTCCCGGGCGGCTGCGGTAACTCCTTCGGTCAGCCGTGCACTCAGCATCTCCAGGCCGGTATAGATGGTGCTCTTGTGGCTGCGCAGGTAGCGCAAAGTGGCGAGGCCTGCCGCCATGGCCAGGGGATTCCCGGAAAGCGTGCCCGCCTGATACACCGGGCCCAGGGGCGCCACCATGTCCATGATGTGAGCCGGCCCGCCGTACGCGCCCACCGGCAGTCCGCCGCCGATGATCTTTCCAAACGTGGTCAGGTCGGGAAGAATTCCGTATCTTTCCTGGGCGCCGCCGAAAGCCAGCCGAAAACCGGTCATCACCTCGTCAAAAATGAGCAGCGACTGGTTGCGCAGGGTGATCTCGCGCAAGGTGTCCAGATAGAGGGGCGCGGGCGGGACGCATCCCATGTTGCCCACTACCGGCTCCACGATCACGCAGGCAATCTGGTTGCTGAACTTCCTGAACGCCAGTTCCAGGGCTTCAACATCGTTGAAGGGAAGCGCCAGGGTCAACTGAGTGAATTCCTCCGGCACCCCCGCCGACCCGGGGATGCCCAGCGTGGCCACTCCCGAACCTGCTTTCACCAGCAGCGCGTCGGCATGACCGTGGTAGCAGCCTTCGAATTTAACAATGTATTTGCGCTGGGTATAAGCGCGGGCCAGGCGGATGGCAGACATGGTGGCCTCCGTGCCCGAATTGACGAAGCGAATTTTCTCCACGTGGGGGAAGGCCGAAATCACGATCTCAGCCAGGTCCGCCTCGGCGGCGGTCGAGGCGCCGAAGCTGGTGCCATGCCTGGCTGCGGCGCCGATCGCTTCTGGAACACCCGGCGGAGCGTGACCGAGGATCAGCGGTCCCCAGGAACCCACGTAGTCGATGTACCTGTTTTCGTCGGCATCCCAAAGATGAGAGCCCTGCCCGCGAACGATAAACGGCGGGTCGCCTCCCACCGAACCAAAAGCGCGTACCGGAGAACTTACTCCGCCGGGGATCATCTGTTCGGCGCGCTTCTGCAACTTGCGCGAAGCTTCGTGTTGGCGGGTCATGGCAGTTGTGAGCCCATAAATATAGCAGCCACGACGCCCACGTGGGGACAGCCGCCCCCGGCTGTCCAGTGGAGCGAAGCTCCGCCGGGGTGGGGGCGCATCCTGACTACGGGTTACCGACCCCGATATTCACCGGAAATTCATTTGTCCGCAATATTCCTGCAACATGCCGGCACTATTGTGAACCCACTGACATGCTCTTCTAACCGGGAGAGCCTAAGGACAGTCTCGGGGGGCTCCGGGCTGTCTTTTTTCTTTCAGAAACCGTGTGGGACCGGGTCGCTGACCCGGGTCAGGCCGAGTGGAGCTCGGCAACTATTTCTCGACCTTCACGCCTTTCCAGAATGCCACGTAGTCCTTAATCTGCTTCGCTGCCGGCTTCGGTTCGGGATAGAACCAGGCAGCATCATGATTAAGCTTTCCGGCAACCTCGACGTCGTAATAACTGGCCGTACCCTTCCACGGACAAACCGTGTGGGTGGCGCTGGGTTTGAAATGCTCTGACTTGATTGCGTCGGGCGGAAAGTACTGATTCCCTTCCACCTCCACGCACTGATTCGACTCCGCAAGCACGGTGCCTTCCCAGATTGCTTTTGCCATAAGACCTGTTTAGATTGCAGAGCGGGAAGGCGGTCGCAATCATTTGAACGTATCGAGCAAAGCGCAGAGTGTCGCGGTCAATGGCCAGGCGTTTAACGGTCATTCCATGGT
>DATGYF010000468.1:0-3499 GCA_035298145.1 Terriglobales bacterium
GATTCCGATTGCAACAGTCAGTATATGTCTCAACCGACGCATAGGCATCACCAGGAAAATTGCTTTGACCGCAAGATTCGGATAGTCCACGCCTTCCCTCCGGCTTAGGCTTGGGTCATTATGACAGCCAATGCGATACTCAACCTGACCGGAGTTCGAGACATCGGAGCTCGTAACATGGCACGCAGCATCGAAAATCGTCGGTCCGAGAATCTTCCTGCGGAGAATCAATGGCAGTCCGTTCTGGCCCGTGACGCCAGTCAGGACGGCAGCTTCGTTTTCGCCGTCTCCTCGACCGGGGTGTATTGCCGCCCATCCTGCCCCTCGCGGCGTCCGCGCAGGGAGAATGTTACTTTCTTTCATCAGCCCCATGAAGCCGAAAAGGCCGGCTACCGAGCCTGCCTGCGCTGCCGCCCGAAGGCCATCGGCGGCAACAAGCAGGCGGAAATGGTCAAGGCCGTCTGCCGCTACATCGAGCGCCACCTGGATGAACCGGTCACGCTGAGCCGCCTGGGAGCGGAATTCCGCCAGAGTCCCTTTCATCTGCAGCGCTCATTCAAGGCAGTGCTCGGCATCTCGCCCCGGGCCTACGCCGATTCCTGCCGCATGAACCAGCTCAAGCGCAATCTACAGGCTGGCCACTCCGTCACCCGGGCGATGTACGATGCCGGCTACAGTTCGAGCAGCCGCTTGTACGAGCGCACCGCGTCGCAGCTGGGCATGACTCCCGACAAATACCGTCGCGGCGCCATCGCCGCGCCTATCCGTTATACATGCACCGCTTCGCCTCTGGGGCGCATGTTGATTGCCGCCACGGAAAAAGGAATCTGCACCATCCAGTTCGCCGATACGGATGATGAACTGGAGCACGGCCTCAGGCACGAGTTTCCCTTCGCCGTCCGCCGCCGCGATGACGCCGCCATGCAAACCTGGAAAGAGAACCTGCTCCGCCAGATGCATGGCTACAAACTGCGTTCATCGCTCCCGCTCGACATTCAGGCCACCGCTTTCCAGCGCCGGGTGTGGACGCAACTGCAATCCATTCCGTTCGGCGCCACCCGCTCCTACGCCCAGGTCGCGAAGGCCATCGGACAGCCCGCCGCCACCCGCGCCGTGGCCCGCGCCTGCGCCACCAACCCGGTCGCCGTAGCGATTCCCTGTCACCGCGTGGTCCGCAAAGACGGCGACATGGGAGGCTACCGCTGGGGAGTTGAGCGCAAGGAAGCGCTGTTGGAGTTGGAGCGCGCCCAAGCAGTTGCCAGATGAAGGTGTCCGACCTCGATTGCAGAGTCGGAGGGCGGGACACTATAAGGGCTAACCTAACGAGCCGTTGTTTCCGGGTAGCCCGTTATACAACAGAAATTCGGCTCGTATTCCCCCGGAACGGTTAGGCCAACAAGCACTGGAGCCTCGCTCCCGGTCTGGCCCAACCGGAATATCGGGCTCCGATGGTTTTGTCGCTTCGGCGATCTAGCCGCGCCCCTCGAGTATCGTGATTTCCGCGATCAGCATGGCACCAGCGGGGATAACTCCCGGAACCCCTCGATCTCCGTAAGCCAGAAGGGGTGAAATTTCCAGCCGGCGTGTTCCTCCGACTCTCATGCCTTCGACGCCGTAAAACAGGCCGTTGACAAGTGAACGCCGGTCAATTCGGATTTCGGTTATCAACGTTTCACCGTTGTCCTCGAGCCGCGCGATATCCGCAGGCCCCCAGGCAGTCTGCCACCGAACTGCTTCTCCCCGGTTCAGCCACAGACGAAGGCGGATTCGGTAGTTCTTCTGTCGGCGCACCAAATCCCCGGAACCGGGTATGTCAACCAGCATCTTCAAACCGGATTTCAGGCGCCGGCGAAGCGGTTCACCCTTGCGCGCAAGAATCTCCGCAACGGCCGTCATGCCGGCCCCTGTCGCCATTTCGAGCGGCGTCTCGCATTCGTCGATCCGCGTACGTAATTCAGAATTCGCACCGCCTTCGAGAAGAATTTGGACCGCAAGAGCGTCACGCGCAGCCACGGCCATGTGAAGCGGCGTGCAGTCATTGACGCCCCGTTGGTTCGGATCCGCGCCAAACCGCAACAGCAGTCTCAGGATGTCGTCCACGTCTGTGCGTCTTTTCGAGCCTGGCACGTCACGCGCGCAGCTCAGCGCTGCAATGAGCGGGGGGAATCCGTCATCCACCGGAGCATTCGGGTCAGCTCCCATCTCCAGCAGCGTGCGGATAAATGAAAGGGGGCTGTGATAGATTGCGTAAACCAGGCACGCCCCGATGGTGTCGGGCATCCGGCCGTTTGGTATCACCGTGGGATCGTTGACTGCCGCGCGCAGGGCATCCAGATCACCCGTGCGGAAGGCCTCATCGATCCGTTGAAACTCTTTCGCCTTCGCGCAGCGTTCTTCTTCTGTTGCCATCCCTTAGTTGCTCATCGGTATCAGGACGCACACCGATGCTCCTTCCACCGTGGGGGCTAGTGTAATGTGCGCCCCGCGGCTACTGCAGGCAATCGCGGCTGACCAGGCGCGGTACCTGGCCCACTGAGCCAATGGTCGAATCCGGAAGAAACCCCACGTCGGCGCTTATGGGCGGATCCCTCGCCCATGATCACTTCTCCGCATAGACTTTCCGCGCCGATGACAGCATCTCCAGCACCGCAGTCTTCTCCGCCTCCGTGTTCCAGTCCTGGTTCGACTTCGCGGCGTCGATCATGCGATCGATCCAGGCGATGAAATACGCTGCGTCTTCCGTGGGCCTGGGGTGCGAACCCGCAACCGTGATGTAGATGGGACTGGTTGTTGCGTAGGGATACATGTCCAGCACGGGGTGCTCGGCCTTGTCGCTCCAGGCTCGCAGCAGGCACCAGCCGCTGCGTGAAATTGGAATTGTGTCTTTCACGTCGGCCGCTTCGCGATCGGCGTTCAGCTTCAAATCGCGTACCACCTCGCCATTGCAGATCACCTGCAGATGATCGATGGGCACGAACGAGTGCAGCCAGGCAGTGAACTTCACTTTGTTCTCTCCAGCCGGCAGTGACAGATCGTCACCCAGCTGCTTGTCTCCCAACGAAAATCCGAGCAAAGGTCCGTTGGTGGCAAAGGTGCGGCCGTGCTTGATCGAGTCCAGCCAGACTCCAATGTTGAACGGACCGGCGGGAACTTTGGCGTACACACGGTTGAGTCCAACCGGTCCGCGCAGGGACGCAAAGTTGGCCATGGCATCGGTGCCGGCCGCGGTCGGCAGGCGGAACCCGCAGTTGAGCAGCCGGTACCAGACGTTCGCAGTCGATTTGTGCTCCGCGAAGCCGAGCACTTCGATGTAATCCACTTTGCCCAGCGCCAGATCCACCGGCAGTTCGTGGGTCAGCGAAGCATCCTTTGCGGGATCGGGCACTGCATCATAAGGATGAACATATCCCACCAGCGCGTGCTGTTCATGCGCCATGTCAGCCACATTTGCGTTGGCGGGAAACAGGCTGGCCGCGGCAGTGTTGGGATAAGCGGCATA
>DATGYF010000469.1:0-2512 GCA_035298145.1 Terriglobales bacterium
CGGGCGGAGGTGATGCCGCCCATTCCTTCCAACCAGCGCTGGATCGCACGCCTGAACCTGTTTGGCTTCGCTCTGTTCCCTCTGGCATTCAATGCCATGACCTGGATTTTCTTTGTGGGCGACGTGCTGATGACCGGCCGCCTGGTCTTCATCGGCGCCTTCGCCATCTTCGACCGGCTCTGGCCCCGGCGATATGGAACTCCCGGCGACGCGGCCCACTATCTTCCTCCGGTGGCGGTGCTGATCCCCGCGTACAACGAAGAGAAAGTTATTGTGCGGACCATTCGCTCCGCACTCACCTCCGACTATCCCAATCTGCGAGTCATCGTGATTGATGACGGCTCCAGCGACCGGACCCTCGAAGTGGCGCGGGCTGCATTTGCCCTTGAGGCAGCCAGCGGTCGGGTCCTCATCCTGAGCAAGCCCAACTCCGGCAAGGCCGACGCTCTCAATTTCGGACTGGAGCACCTTCGCGGCGAGGAAATTTTTGTCGGCATTGACGCCGATACCGTTATTGCCCGCGATGCCATCTCCCGCCTCATTCCTCATTTCCTGAACCCCAAGGTAGGCGCGGTGGCGGGCAATGCCAAAGTTGGAAACCGCATTAACCTATGGACCCGCTGGCAGGCGCTGGAGTACATCACCAGCCAGAACTTCGAGCGCCGCGCCTTGAACACCATGGGCGCGGTCAGTGTAGTGCCGGGCGCGATCGGCGGCTGGCGGGTTTCGGCAGTGCGCGAGGCCGGCGGCTTCCACACCGACACCGTCGCCGAGGACGCTGATCTCACCATGGCCCTGCTGCAACGCGGATATCGCGTCGAGTACGAAGACCTGGCCCTGGCTTACACCGAGGCCCCGGTCAATGCACGCGGCCTGATGCGCCAGCGCTTCCGCTGGTCGTTCGGCATCCTGCAGTCGGTGTGGAAACATCGCGGGGCCTTTGCCCGCGAGGGCGTGCTGGGCTGGATTGCATTGCCCAACATTGCCATCTTCCAGGTGCTGCTGCCCCTGGTCTCGCCCCTGATTGACATCATGTTCGTCGTGGGGACGATCTGGTATTCCATTCAGAAGTTTTTTCATCCTGAGTCCACCGATACCGGCAGTTTTCAGCGGCTCATCGTTTTCTTCGTCGCTTTTCTGGTGATTGATTTCCTGGCTTCCGCGATTGCGTTCGCCCTGGAACGCCGCCAACCGGAAGCGCCGGAAGATCCGTGGCTGTTGAGCCAGGTCTGGCTGCAACGTTTCGCTTACCGGCAGTTGTTCTCGCTGGTCCTGCTGAAGACGCTGAAGCGCGCCGCCGAAGGCCGGCGCTTCGCCTGGGACAAACTGGAACGCACTGCCGCCATGAGCTACCAGCCCCCAGCCGAAGATCATGAGTCAGTGAAAGTTCCATAGCATTTCGTAGCGCCGGCGTCCCGCTGGCTGTCTGGTGGGCCGTCACATTTCCCGGTGCTACGACCCACGTAGGGGCAGGTGTCCTCACCTGCCCGGCCGAGCAAAGCTCGGCTCCTGTGCAGCCCGCTGCCGCCCGTTTCCCGGTGCTACAATAACCACGAAGAGTCTTACATCCACCCGCCGGCATCGAATATCTCCGAGGTGCGCTCATGGCAACCGTTGAAGCTCCGACCCGCCCCCAGACACGCCTGCACGAAGGGCCGTTCGTAAACGAACCGCTCACCGATTTCACCAAGGAACCGATTGCCCGCCAGATGCGCGCCGCCATCGAAAAAGTGCGTGGCCAGCTGGGCCGCGAGTACGACCTGATCATCGGCGGCAAGCGGGTCCGAACCAGCGACAAGATCAAGTCCATCAATCCGGCCAAACCGTCGCAGCTTGTCGGCCTGCACCAGAAGGCCGGCAAGGAGCACGTGGAGCCGGCCATGCAGGCGGCGCTCGCAGCCTTTGCCAGTTGGAGCCGGACGTCTTTTGAGGAGCGCGCCAGTCTGCTGTTCCAGGTGGGAGACGTATTGCGCGAGCGCAAATTCGAATTCTGCGCCTGGCTGGTTTTCGAAGTCAGCAAGAACTGGGCGGAAGCCGATGCCGATATCGCTGAGACTATCGACTTCTGCGAATACTATGCGCGGGAAGCGCTGCGGCTTTCGCGCACCGAACTGCCGGTGCAGATGCCGGGCGAACGCGACACTCTGATGTACATTCCGCTGGGCGTGGGCGCGGTGATTCCGCCGTGGAATTTTCCCTGCGCCATCATGGCCGGCATGACGCTGGCCTCGATCGTGAGCGGCAACACGGTCATCCTGAAACCTTCAAGCGATTCGCCGACCATTGCGGCAAAATTCGTGGAACTTCTGGAAGAGTGCGGCATGCCGGAAGGGGTGGTGAATTTCTGTCCCGGCGCCGGCGCCAGCTTCGGCAACGCGGTGGTTGCGCATCCCAAGACCCGTTACATCGCGTTTACTGGTTCCCGCGAAGTCGGCCTCGACATCAACAAGAGCGCAGCCACGCAGGCGCCCGGCCAGATATGGATCAAGCGCACCATTCTCGAGATGGGCGG
>DATGYF010000470.1:0-11027 GCA_035298145.1 Terriglobales bacterium
GCGGCAGGCGGCGGCCAAATCGCGTCCCGTCACCACTCCCAGTTTGATAGCCAGGGTCTGCAGCAGAATGGCCATCAGGTTGGACAGCATGATGACGGAAAGCAGCGAGTAATTGTATTTCGAGCCGCCGGCCAGGTCGGTAGCCCAGTTGCCCGGGTCCATGTAACCCACAGCGACGAGGTACCCCGGCCCGGCGAAGGCCAGGAGTTTGCGCAGAAAGCCGGCAGACGCCGGAATGGGCAGACTGCGATAGATTTCCGGCAAGCTGGGACGGGCGACGGCATGCCGCCAGCCCTGGCCTGGGCTGGTCGGGGCGCTGGGGATGACTGGCAACTCCGGCGACGATACCATTAGCCAAAGTATACACAAAAAAGTAAACTATGGTTAATTACTTTGGGAGATGGCCTCGGCTACGGGATGGCGGAGGCTGGGCGTCCCGCCCGGCTGGATGGGCGAGACGCCCGTCCTCCATTCAGCCTGCGGTCGGCGGCCGTTACCCACACCTTCTCCGCCGCCGACCCGCCCAGCGCGACCCTTCCGGCATCGGTGTCGAGAGTCAGAGTGTGGTCATAGTTTCGTCCTGCGACGTGTACCCGGGCCCCGGGACGAATACCGCGTTGTTCCAGGAATTCCAGCAGGCGGCGGTCGCGCTCGTAGATGCCGCTGACCACGTAGTTACTTCCTGCCTGGGAATGCGCCAGCAACAGCAGGCCGCGCCGGCGCCGGCTGGTGGGACTCTCCAGTTCACTCAGATTGCCGTGAGGACAGGCCCCGCCACGTCCCAGTCTGGACAGCAGTTTGGCCTCAAAATCGGGGGAGACAGCGTGCTCCAGCCGCTCCGCTTCGTCGTGCACCTTGTACCATTCCATGCCAAACATCTCCGCCAGCATACGTTCGATCAAATGATGGCGCAGCGTGAGCTTGCGCGCGATCTTGCGCCCGGCAGGCGTAAGGCTGACCTCTCCGCCGTTCTGCACCCGGACCAGGCCATCTTTTTTCAGGCGCCGCACTGCCATGGTCACCGCGGGCGGCGAAACCGAGAGCCAATGCGCCAGCGTGGCGGAGATAACAGTCTCGCCCTCGCTTTCAGCCTCGAGGATGGCCTTGAGATAGTCTTCCTTGGAAACGGTGATCATTCAGACAGCATTATACGTTAAGCATGGTTAATGCGATTTCAGATTGGAGATTTCAGATTGATGATTGAAGATTTCAGATTTTTCGCCGCATCATACCAACGACCAAAAACGAACTGCGATTGTCTGAAGACCGAGGACTGACGATCCTTTGTCCTTACTGCAACGTTCGCGTCGATACACCATCCACGTCCCGGCGGTTTAAAATCTGCAATCTCAAATCTGCGATCTGAAATCGCCTTTCCGGGTTTGACATCGCCCGCACGTCCCCCTAACCTTGTCAGTCTCCGGCTATGAAGGTCCTCGTCATCGGAAGCGGGGGGCGCGAGCATGCCCTGGTATGGAAGCTGCGGCAGTCCTCGCGGGTTTCGCAGATCTTTTGCGCTCCGGGCAATGGCGGCATCGCTGAGGAGGCAGTGTGTTTAGCTGCCGACGTGAAAAGCATTGACTCTCTGGTGGCGGTGGCGGAACAGGTGCGCCCGGACTTGACCGTTGTGGGCCCCGAGATCTCCCTCTCGCTGGGCGTGGTGGACGAATTTACGCGGCGCGGCTGGCGTATCTTCGGGCCGAGCAAAGCCGCGGCCCGGCTGGAGTCGAGCAAGAGTTTCGCCAAGGAATTTCTGCAGCGCTATCACATTCCCACGGCGCATTTCGCCATTTGCGACTCCATCGACGAAGTCATGGCCGCCCTGCCGCATTTTCACCCACCCGTGGTAGTGAAGGCGGACGGCCTGGCTGCGGGCAAAGGCGTGGTCATCTGCCGGACCAAGGAAGAGGCGGCCTCGGCAGCCGCCGAAATGTTCAGCGGCAAGATTCTGGGCGAGGCCGGACGGCGCGTGGTCCTGGAAGAATATCTGCAAGGCGACGAGCTTTCATTTCTGGTTTTGAGCGACGGCGAGCGGGTCGCACCCCTGGTGGCGGCCCAGGACCACAAACGGATTGGCGACGGCGATACCGGCCCCAACACCGGCGGCATGGGCGCCTATTCAACGGCCAGCATCGTGGACGAACCCATGACCCAGTGGCTGTTGCAGCACGTCGCGCGGCCGGTTGTGGCCGGGATGAAGGCCGAGGGTGCGGAATATAAGGGCATCCTCTACTGCGGTTTGATGATGACGGCGCGCGGCCCCATGGTGCTGGAGTTCAACTGCCGCTTTGGCGATCCCGAAACCCAGCCTATCCTGATGCGGCTTGAAAGCGATCTGCTGGAAGCGCTCGAGGCCTCGATCGAAGGCCGGGTCAGCGAGGGCGATTTTCGCTGGTCGCGGGATGCATCCGTCTGCGTGGTGATTTCTTCCGGCGGATATCCTGGCACTTACGAAGTGGGCAAGAAGATCATGGGGCTCGAAGATGCGGGCAAAATCGAGGGGGTGAAGGTCTTTCATGCCGGCACGACCCGCCGCGACGGAGCGTTTTACACCGCCGGCGGACGGGTGCTGGGAGTGACATCACGGGCGTCTGATTTGGCAACGGCGGTGGAGCGCGTGTACGCGGCCGTATCGAAGATTGGTTTCGAGGGAGCGCATTACCGCAAGGATATTGCCTCCAGGGCGCTTAAGAAATAGTTCCAACTGGGTAGATAGTTCGGGGAGGGCTGGTCGAGTGGGCTTTTCAGCCACGTGGAAGAGCGGCGCTTCAGCGCCGCGTCGCGGATTCAAGAGATCCGGGCTTCAGCCCCAGTGGCGCCACCTGGCCTGAAGGGCCACGTCAGGGGCGATGAGACGCGGCCCTGGAAGGGCCGCTCTTCCACGACGTCCCAGGATGTGTCTGGGAAGGTTTAGAGATAAATAGTTTCTGATTTCAATCCAATAAAAGGACATTCATGAGCACAAAGCCTCGGGTTTCGATTGTGATGGGAAGCGATTCTGACCTCGACATCATGCGCGAGTCGGCGAAAGCGCTGGAAGAGTTTGGCATTGAATATGAGATCGACGTCACTTCCGCGCATCGTTCGCCAGAACGCACCGCGGAATTCGCGCGCAAGGCGGCCGCGCGCGGAGTCCGCGTGATCATCGCCGGCGCCGGGGGAGCGGCCCACCTGGCGGGCGTCATCGCCGCCCACACTTCCGTGCCCGTCATTGGCGTGCCGATTCCATCCACTTCACTGCAAGGCATGGATTCGCTGCTGGCCACGGTGCAGATGCCGGCCGGCATTCCGGTGGCGACCGTGGCTATTGGCAAGCCCGGCGCCACCAACGCGGGCATCCTTGCGGCCCAGATTCTGGCCCTCTCCAGCGACCCGCTGGCCAAAAAGCTGGCCAACCACAAAGAGAAACTGGCCAACAGCGTGGAAGAAAAGTCACGAAAACTGAAGATTACGGTAGGAGCTTCTTAGAAATGCAGTGTGGGGCGGGCGCCCTCGCCCGCCGCCTTTGACCGTGAAAAGCGCATTCCGGTCAACCGGACCTGCACGGTCCTGAATGTCAAAAGCAACGTCAACGGCGGCGGGCGAGGGCGCCCGCCCCACATTTTAAGACGCCTAGAGGTTCAGACTCTTCAGGTACTGCCGCAGTGGTCCACCCAGGTCGGCACGCTTCAGGGCGAACTCTACCGTGGCTTTCAGGAAACCCAGTTTGTCGCCGGTGTCGTGGCGCTTGCCTTCGAACACGTACCCGTAGATCTTTTCTTTTTTAAGAAGCTGCTTCAGGCCGTCGGTAAGCTGCAGTTCGCCTCCAGCGCCGGCCTTGATGTCTGACAGGGTTTCAAAAACGGTCGGGGTGAGAATGTAACGTCCGATCACAGCGAGGTTGGAGGGCGCTTCCTCGGGACGCGGCTTTTCCACCAGGTTCATCACCTCGTACAACTTGCCGTTAGAACCCGGCACCGGCTTGGCTTCGAGCACTCCGTACGCGGAAATCCCCGGCCCCTCGACCACCTGGGTGGCAAGGACTGAACACTGCATCTTGTCGAAGACTTCCATCATTTGTTTGAGACAGGGCACCTCAGCATCGATGACGTCATCGGCCAGGAGGACCGCGAAGGGTTCGTCGCCCACCAGTTCGCGGGCGGTGAGGACGGCATGGCCCAGGCCCAGGGCCTCTTTCTGGCGCACATAAGCAATATGGATCAGGTCAGAAATCTGGCGGACAATCTGCAGCAGGTCAGTCTTGCCCCGCTCCTCCAGCATTTTTTCCAGCTCGTAGCTGACGTCGAAGTGGTCTTCGATGGCCTGTTTGCCGCGCCCGGTGATGATGATGATCTGGTCGCAGCCGGACGCGACCGCCTCCTCGACGCCATACTGAATGATGGGCTTGTCCACCAGCGGCAGCATCTCTTTGGGCATCGCCTTGGTGGCGGGCAGGAACCTGGTGCCCAGGCCGGCGGCGGGAAAAACGGCTTTGCGAACTTTTTTTGGCATCCTGACTTCCTCTTCGCCGCACGAATCCAAAAATCATATGGATGATTCCGGACCTCGCGGCCTGCCGATCAGAGTAAACCTACAGCGTCGGTCCGTCACTCCCCAGCATGCTCTTGCGAATGATCTTCATGGGCACCGAACCCTGCCGCATGAAGCGATCGTGGAATTCCTGCAGCGTAAATTTGCTGCCCTGCTGCTTACGGTAGTCGTCGCGCAATTTCAGGATCTGGAGTTTGCCCAGATTGTAGTAGAGATACGTCGGGTCGGACGTACCACGCCTGGCTTCAACCTCGGCGACGGGCGGAACCTGGAAGCCTTCTTTAACAAAGAATTCCTGCCCTTGTTCCAGCGTCATCTTGCCGGTGTGCATTTCGATGCCGACAATGAAGCGCGCGTTGCGCAGCAGCGCGTCCAGCAATTGTCCCAGCCTCAGCCTGGGATCGTGATTGCCGTAACCTTCGTCGAGCATCATCTGCTCGGTGTAATGGGCCCAGCCTTCGGCATTGCTGGCGTTGTAGAGCACTTTGCGCGTTTTGGAGGGGGCCGACTGCAACCAGAGAAATTGCGTGTAGTGTCCGGGATAAACCTCGTGAATGGCGGTGCTGGTGATCGTCCCGCGATTGAAGCTCTGCATCCATTGCTCGACTTTTTCCGGCTTCCAATCTGAACCGGGCAAGGTGACGTTGAACATGGCTTCGGTAGCTTTGGTTTCGTAGGCGCCCGGAGTGTCCATGGAAGCAGTGGTCAAGGCCCGCGCGAAGGGCGGCGTCTCCTCCACAATCGGCGGGACCTGGGATGGGATGGTGATGATTTTGTGTTGCTCGATGAACTGGCGTAATCCCCCGAGAGTGTCGCGAAAGGTTTGCAGCAACTGGTCGGCGGGCGGATGGTCATGCCGCAGATCGCCCAGCACGGCCTCTGGACTGCGGTGAGGATCAATCTGGGCGGCGACTGCTTTGAACTGCTGCTGGTTGCGTCGCAGGTCCGCATAACCGATCTCGAGCAGGTGGTCCAGGGGAATATCCACCATCTCGTCGTACAAGAGCTTCTTGCGGAAATTCTCCGCGCCCAGTCGGAAGTCGCCTCGGGATTTTGGCAACAGGTCTTTCCGCATAAAGTCCTGATACTTGCTCAGAGCTTCGATGGCCGCAGCGTTGCTGGCTTTGAACTCGGCCAGCAAGTTCGGGTCGTGCACCTCGCGGAACGCTTCCGGAACATCATTCTGGAAAAACTTGATGTTGTCCGGCATCTGCTGCAGCGAGACTTCGGTGTACACCCTGGGAGGGTTGCTGATGTTCTGCACCGCGGCCTCGAGCACCCGGGGAATCTCACGCTCGCGAGAAATTACGGAGCGAAGACGATCGGCTGCCGGCGCAAAATCCCGCCTCATGATGAGAAAAACGCCGTAGCTCAGGTCGGAGATATAGACGTCAGGGTCCTTTCGCCACATCTGGATGTTCTGCAACTCCAGCAGGCGGCCCTGAATGGCAGAGGTCAGGACCTCCAGGTCGCCGGCCGATTCCTCGGACAGTTGACTGCTCTGGATCGAGCCGAATTGTTTCTGGAACTTCAGCAGCCCTGCGATTTCGGCGTCCATACCCGAGCGGGAGAAGTCTTCCAGCTTTCCGTCGTACTGGTGGAAACCCGCCTGCGTGCCTGCGGTGGGGTGAAATTGAAAATAGAAATCGAAATACTCATCCACCAGCGTGTTGAACGCGGTTTGGGGCGGTGTGGCCGCCGCCATCGCGGCCGTTGCGGGCGCGACACAAAAAAAGAGGGAGAACAGCATGACAAGGCAGAGGCTGGGAGCAAGCAGTGGTTTGATCATTTTTTAAGTTGAAAGCGCCTCGAGTTTTAGGTCACGACGGCACGGACGGCAAGGCTTGTGCCGAAGGGGACAGCTCTTCCAGCAGCCCCCGCAATTGTGTCAGGACTTCCGCGGGAGTGACTACCTTGGAAACATACTTCAGAGTGCCATCCGGGGTAAACTGCGCGCCCCGCCGGGAGGAAACGAACTTTGCCAGTTTTCCCGGATCGATTTCCGCATTTTGCCGGAACTTTACCGTCACCAGATCGCGCTTGCGCTCGACGGCAGTCGCACCCACCCGCATGGCCAGGAGTTTGAGCGCGGCGTATTCCAGAAGGTTTCGCACCGCCGCCGGAGGCTCACCGTAGCGGTCTTCCAGTTCAGCGCGAACATCGTTCAGGCGCGACTCGTTTTCCACCCCAGCCACCCGTTTGTACATTCGCAAACGCTGGTTCTCTTCCGGAATGTACTCCACTGGGATGCGAATATTGAGTCCGAGGTTTAATTGGGTTTCGGGCTCATCCGCGGCGGCCTCACCCTTCATCTCGCGGACGGCGCGGTCGAGCATTTGGGTGTAGAGCTCGAAGCCAACCGCCTCGATGTGTCCGCTCTGCTGGCCACCCAGGAGATTACCCGCACCGCGCAGTTCCAGATCGAGGGCCGCAATCTTGAAGCCGGCCCCCAGGTCGGAAAATTCTTTCAGTGCGGCCAGGCGCCGGCGCGCGATGGGAGTGAGCTCGACTTCAGCCGGCAGCAGCAGATACGCATACGCCCGGCGGTTCGACCGGCCGACCCGCCCGCGCAACTGGTAAAGCTCGGAGAGCCCCAGGCGGTCGGCGCGGTTGATCAGAATGGTGTTGCACAGTGGAATATCGAGGCCATTTTCAATAATAGTTGTGGACACCAATATGTCAGCCTCGTGATGCATGAACTTGAGCATCACCTTTTCCAGTTCGCCTTCAGACATCTGTCCGTGACCCACGATGACGCGCGCCCGCGGCACCAGGGCCTGGAGCTTGGCGGCAATTTCCCAGATGCTGTCCACGCGGTTGTGCACGAAGAAAACCTGGCCGCCACGTTCAAGCTCCTGCTCGATGGCGGACTGGATCAGCTTCTCGTCCCAGCTGGCGACGACGGTCTGTATTGCAATGCGGTCCTTGGGCGGAGTCTCGATCACGCTCATGTCCCGTAGCCCGACCAGGGACATGTGCAGGGTGCGCGGAATCGGAGTGGCCGACATGGTCAGAACGTCCACCTGCTTGCGCATCTGCTTGAGCCGCTCTTTATGCCGGACTCCGAAACGCTGCTCTTCATCCACCACCAGCAGGCCCAGGTCGGCAAACTTCACGTCTTTCGAAATCAGGCGATGGGTGCCGATCAGGATATCGACTTTGCCGGCTTCCACTTTCTGAAGAATTTCTTTCTGCTGTTTCGGCGAACGGAAGCGGCTGATCATCTCGATGGCAACGGGAAAGGCCGCAAAGCGCTGCTTGAAAGTTTCGTAGTGCTGGAAGGCAAGGACAGTGGTGGGCGCGAGCACCGCAACCTGCTTGTTGTCGCTGATGGCCTTGAAGGCGGCGCGCATGGCGATTTCCGTCTTGCCATAGCCCACGTCTCCGCACAGCAGGCGGTCCATGGGTTGGGTCGATTCCATGTCACGCTTGACGTCATTGATGGCGGTTTGCTGGTCTTCGGTCTCGCTGAATTCGAATGTGTCTTCGAACTCCCGCATCCATTCGTTGTCGGAAGAGAAGGCGTGGCCCTGGGCGGTCTTGCGCTCGGCGTAGAGCTTGAGCAGCTCGTCGGTCATGTCTTTCATGGCCTTGCGTACGCGCGCTTTGGTCTTGGCCCAGGCCGCTGTGCCCAGATGGTTCAGCACCGGCTTAGCCCCTTCCGACGAACGGTACTTCTGCACCAGGTCGAGACGCGTCAGCGGGACATACAGCCGCGCGCCCTCGGCGTACTCGAGCAACATGAATTCAGCGTTGCCGTTGCCCTGGTTGATCTCCTTCAAGCCCTGGTACTGCCCAATGCCGTGCTCGACATGGACTACATAATCCCCGACCTGCAAGTCGCGAAAATCGGAGAGAAATGCCGAAGTCTTCGATTTCTGCCGCTGGGGACGAGAGACGACCGCGTCTGATTCGTCAAACAAATCGCGCGCGCCAAGAATAGAGAGGCTTGCATCGGGAAAAATGACGCCATCAGGCACGTAGGCCTTGGCCAGCGTCGCGGTAAGCACTTCGCCGGAGAAGTACGAAGTTTCGTCGGCGTAACTCTCTCCGCTGCGGGTGCGGCTGCCCAGGCGGAAGGACACGGCGTATTCGCTGAAAATGTCGGCCAGGCGTTCCACTTCACCGGTATTAGGCACGGCAATAAGGACGCGCTTGCTCTCCCCAATCTCCTTCTTCACTTCTTCGAGCATGGCGGGAACCGAGCCGTGGAAGCGGGGCGCAGGCTGGGTGTGGAATGAAATCGCGGCCGCGGAATCGTCACTGCGCTCGATGTCGAGATGCTCGACATCGGCCCCGGGCAGTCTCGACACCTTTTGCCACCAGTCTTCCGGCACAACGTATAGATCCGACGGCCGCACCAGGTTGCCCACGCCGCTGCCCTCGTGCGCCTGCTCGATGCGAGTCCAGACGTGATCGAACTCGGTCCGCAGCGCTTCCAGTTCGTCGGTCAGCACCAGGGCGCGAGGCAGTAAATCGAACACCGTGGCATTAGCGCCGGCCACGGGCGCATAAAACTCCCAGCCGGGAAATACCGTGACGCCGCCGGAGCGCACCGCCTGCTCAATGATTTCTTCATTACCGGTAATGCGTTTCCCGGAGAGACGGGCATGCACCGCGCCCAGAAGCTCATCGCTGACTGGAGTCTCCGTCAGAGGGAGCAGCAGCGCTTCATCCACAGGACTCGAAGAGCGCTGGGTCGCAGGATCAAACTTCCGTATGGACTCGACCTCGTCGCCGAAGAACTCGATGCGCACCGGACGCTCAGCTTCGGGCGAGTACACGTCGAGAATGCCGCCGCGCAGGGCGTATTCACCAGGCATCTCGACCACATCGGTGGAGTGATAGCCAACCGTGTTGAGGTGCGGGAGCAGCGCGTCAACGTTGAGCGTTTCCCCGCGGCGTATGGTCCGCGCCAGATCGGCGTAGTAATCGGCCGAACGCAAGCGCAGCGCGGTCGCGGCAATCGGCGAAACCACAAAAGACGCCGCGCCGGTGGCGATTTTCCACAGCGCCACCGCCCGCTCCTCCTGGATTTCCGGGTGGGGAGAGAGATTCTGGAAGGGCAGGACGTCGTGGTTGGGCAGGGAGACCACGGACTCAGGGTCGGCGGCCCCGGTCAGCTCACAAAAAGCCTGCAGCACCGGAACCAGATCCTCCGCGGCACGATTGTCCGGGACCACAATGATCAGCGGACGCCATGCCGCCTTCTGCAGCAAGACTAAAAGCAAAGCTTTTGCGGTTGGAACCAGTCCAGAGACACGAATCCGCCCCGTGCCCTCTTTCAGATGGGAGGCCACACGCGAAAAGGCCGGCAACTTTTCCACGTCCGTGAAAAGATCACGGACGAAGGGGAGAACCATGCATCTTGATTTTAACAGGGCGGCAGGCAATGTGGGCGCGAGCGTCCCGCTCGTGCATAGCCTCGCACGAGCGAGGACGCTCGCGCCTACATTAAGCCAGCGGAGCTTCGGTCCGCCGGGGGCAGGTGGGAAATCTGCCCCTACGAGGTTCGGAGCAGGGGACGGGTCAGGCAGGTTGGGCCGCCGCCGCCGTTGACGCATAGTTCCAAGCCGGGGAAACTTCGGACATCAAATCCTGCCTGACGAAGCTTCTGATTGGTCTCCTGATTCTCTTCCAGAGCGAGCAGGCGCTTGTCGCCCAGCGAAAGAACGTTGCAGGCCAGCGTCTCGCGCTCGGAATATTCGATCTCAACCAGTCGGTAGCCTCGCGATTGAAGCTGTTCCACGGTCTCGACCGCCAGCCAGGGCAAATCCACCAGCACGGTCCGCTCGTCGAGCAGGCTCATCAGCGACATGAGATGCAGGCAGGCCGACGGCCCCGGCCCGTACGGCAGGGGCGCCGAAATCACTTCCACACCATGCGACTGAAGCAGCGCCCTCATCTGGCCGATTCCCGCAGGGTTGGTGCGATAGCCCTGGCCGATCAGCAGCGTAGTGGAATCGAGCCAGACTATGTCTCCGGCTTCAGTTTTTCCCGGCGGTAGGATTCGACCGAACTCGGGAATGCCCAAGTTCGCGCAGAATTCAACGTGACGCTGCGCTTCTGAAACGCGGTTCAGCTTGCCGGGATGCAGGCCGATCAATCCGTAATCGGTGGCCAGAGACGGATCGTGAGTGTACACCGCATCGAGCGAAAGATCCGAGGCCGGGGGGAGATGGAAGACCTCCGTCCCGGCAGCTTCGAGCTGGCGGCAAAGCTCGTCATGCTGTGTTTGTGCGGCTGCAAAATCCGGTGCGTGCAGGAAGCCCAGCTCCCGCCAGCGGCCTGCTGTGCCCGGCTGGTTCCATCCCGCAGCCCGCGGCGAGCACACCAGTACTCGTTGCAGGCGTCCCACCATGGAATGACCGTTAAACGCCTGGCCATTGACCGCGACACTCTGCGCTTTGCTCGATACGTTCAAATGATTGCGACCGCCTTCCCGCTCTGCAATCTAAACAGGTCTTATGGCAAAAGCAATCTGGGAAGGCACCGTG
>DATGYF010000471.1:0-1598 GCA_035298145.1 Terriglobales bacterium
GTCACCGCCTTCACCGGAAAAGTGGAGGTGGGGCAGAACATCCGCACATCCCTGACCCAGGCGGTTGCGGAAGAATTGCGGGTTCCGACCAGCCAGATCGAAATGGTCATGGGCGACACCAAACTCACTCCTTTTGATATGGGGACGTTTGGCAGCCGCACCACCCCCACCATGAATCTGCAGCTGAGGAAAGTTGCTGCGGCCGCCCGGGAAGTGCTGATTGGCCTGGCTGCGCGGCAATGGCAAGTGGAACGACAGCAGTTGGTTGCCGCTGACGGGAGGGTTGCTGATCCGGCGACGAAACGTTCCCTCGATTACGCAGCGCTTGCGAAGGGCCAGCAACTCTCGGAGACAGTGGCGGCTGACAGCTCTCTAATTCCTGCCGCGCAGTGGACGGTTGCAGGGCAGTCCCTGCCCAGAGTGGATGGGCGGGACTTTGTTACGGGCAAGCATCGCTTTCCGTCGGACCAGACGTTGCCCGGCATGATGCATGGGAAAATTTTGCGGCCGGCGGTTTTTGAAGCGTCTCTGGCGTCGCTGGACACAAAAGAAGCTGAGCTGATCCCCGGCGTGACCGTGGTCCGCGACGGAAACTTCGTGGGCGTGACCGCGCCGACCGTCGAAACCGCGTCTCGTGCGGCCGCCGCCATTAAAGCGCAATGGAAGTCGGAGCCGCAACCTTCAGACAAGGAGTTGTTCGATTATCTGAAGAGAAATCCGGACGGAGGGCATGATTCCGAGGAAGCCGTTTTAGATTCGGGTTCGGTAGCGCAAGCCCTGGCGGCCGCCGGCCATCACTTGCAGCAGACCTACACCGTTTCGTACATCGCCCATGTTCCACTCGAACCGCGTGCGGCGGTGGCGCAATGGAGCGGCGACGACTTGACCGTGTGGACGGGCACGCAGCGGCCGTTCGGGGTCCGCGCCGAACTTGCCGAGGCCTTCCGCATACCCGAAGAGAAGGTCCGAGTGCTGATGCCGGACATGGGTTCGGGTTACGGTGGAAAGCACACCGGGGAAGCGGCGATTGAGGCGGCACGACTGGCGCGGGCAGCGAAGCGCCCGGTGAAACTGGTGTGGACCCGCGAAGAGGAATTCAGCTGGGCATACTTTCGTCCGGCGGGCGTGATGGAAGTGACCGGCGGAGTCCAAAAAGATGGCGCGTTAACCGCGTGGGAATTCCATAACTACAATTCGGGGACGGCGGGCATAAAAACTTTCTATGAGATCCCGAACCAGAGCATCCGGTTTCATCGCACGCGCTCGCCTTTGCGGCAGGGATCGTATCGCGCGCTGGCCGCCACGGCCAATCACTTTGCGCGTGAATCGTTCATGGACGAACTGGCCCATTCAGTAAAAATGGACCCGCTCGAGTTCCGCCTGAAGAACCTGAAGAACGAACGCCTGCGTGCTGTCTTTGAAGCCGCCGCCAGGAAATTCGGCTGGGGGCGGGCCAAATCCGCTGCCGGCCAGGGTTTCGGCATGGGGGGCGGATACGAAAAGCTGGGGAACGTCGCGACCTGTGCTGAAGTTGCGGTGGACCGGAAGTCCGGCAAGGTGAAGGTGGTGCGGGTGGTCACGGCCTTCGAGTGCGGAGC
>DATGYF010000472.1:0-3218 GCA_035298145.1 Terriglobales bacterium
GATCATCGAGACCGCCAGCCTGCGCCTGGAGGACGCCTATGTCCAGGAACACTCCATGGTCCCCCCCGGCCCTTATGTTCTGCTGACGGTCACAGATTCGGGATCCGGAATCGCGCCCGAGCATCTATCCCATATCTTCGAGCCCTTCTATACCACAAAAGAGGAAGGCAAAGGCACCGGGCTGGGCCTGGCCACGGTTTACGGCATCGTGAAACAGAACAGCGGATTCATCTGGGTGTACAGTGAGCCCGGCCTGGGAACCACGTTTAAGATTTATTTACCCCAGGCGCGGCAGGCAAAGCTTGCGCTGCAGCCTCCCGTGCCGGTGGAAGGCTGCCCGCGAGGCTGCGAGACTCTGCTGCTGGCCGAGGATGAAAACGCCGTCCGGCAGTCCACGCGGGAATTTCTCAGCCTGAGCGGCTATATCGTGCTCGAGGCAAAGAACGGCACCGAAGCGCTGGCCCTGGCGCGGGCGTACAACGGCGTCATCGATCTGATGATCACGGACGTAGTCATGCCTCAGATGGGCGGAGCGCGGCTGGCGGCAGAACTGGTGGCAGACCGACCGGAAATGAGGGTCCTCTTCGTCTCCGGCTATGCCGAAACCACCTTCCAGCACCACGGTGCGATTGACGTAACCACCCGCTTCCTGCAAAAACCCTTCTCCTTGAAGACCCTGGCCCGCAAGATCCGCGAGGTCCTCGACCAAGCCAAACCCGCGCTCGCCGTAGCCGCCGGTGTCTGAGCAAAAGCGCCGCACCTCCAATTCTGACTTGGGTAGCGCCGGCGTCTCGCCGGCTGTCGGGCGGGCATCCTGCCCGCCCCAGGGGAAGGATGCTCCCGAGCCAGGCCCATCCTCGTATAATTCCTCCCGGAATAAAGAATGAACCTGACAACCTCCTCGCTCATGCTCATCCCTGCCCTCAGAAAGTCAACCCCGTGACGGCTGTGTCCCTGGGATGGCATGTGCTTCTGGGAATCGCGCTGCTGGGCATCTGCAGTTCTACAATTTTTCTGTTGATGGTCCTGATGGCAGCGATCCGATGGCGTCGCGGCGCACGCGGAGCCCGGCAGGCGGCCATTGTAACCCCCGAGTCCTCGCTACCCGCCGTCACTATTTTCAAACCGGTGCACGGCATGGAGGCCCGGCTGGAAGAAAATCTGGAAAGCTTCTTCCAGCAGGACTACCCGGCGTTCGAAGTTGTGTTGGGGGCGCGCGATGCCAATGATGCAGGCTTGGAGCTCGCGGAAAAGATTTGCCGGCGCTATCCGCAAGTGAGGAGCCGGATCGTCGTCTCAGGCCCGCCCACCTGGCCCAATGCCAAAGTCTTCTCTCTGAGCAAGATGATTCCCGGTTCCACCAACGATTACTTCGTGATCAGCGACAGCGATGTGCGGGTCTCGCCGGATTTTCTCCGCAATGTGATTCCAGCGCTGCTCGATCCGGCAATCGGCCTGATGACCTGCCCCTACCGTGGCGTGACCGCAGGTGATTTCTGGTCAACCCTGGAAGCATTGGGAATGTCAGTAGAAATGCCCTCCGGAGTCATGGTCGCGGACATGCTGGAGGGCATCCGCTTCGCCCTGGGTCCGGCTGTCGCCTTGCGTCGCGACGCGCTGGATAAGATCGGCGGCATCGCGGCGACCGCAGATTATTACTCCGACGATTTCGTTCTGGGCAATCTGATCTGGGCGGCGGGTTACAAAGTTATTTTTTCTCATCACATCATCCAGCACGTGCTCACCCCACGCTCGCTGAAGCGCACCCTGGGCGACCAGTTGCGCTGGATGAAGAGTACGCGTTTCTCCCGCCCCCTGGGCCACATCGGAACGGGTCTCACCTATGCCATGCCCTTCGGAGTGCTTGGTCTGATCTCAGCCGCCGCAACCGGCCACTGGAGGCTGGGGATCGGACTATTGGCTGCGGCCTTCGTCAACCGGGTCGTGCAATCGATCGCGGTCGGATGGGGAATCATCGGCGATCGTCGCGCTTTGTATCTCTCTTGGCTCTATCCCGTCCGTGACATGCTGGGCTTCTTTACCTGGATGGCCAGCTTCGGCAGCCGCACTTTTTTCTGGCGCGGAGAAACCTACCGCTTCAGCAAAGGCGGAAGAATCATTCCGCAAAACCGGGCGGCGAACAGCGCCGTGGGAGCGAAACTGTAAGAATGGGGACAGTGATTTTCGCACCTTCCTGGAGAGCCGGGCTCAGAGGCGTGTGGAAGGACAAGAGGATTTTGGGGAAGGGCACGACTGGAGTTTGTGGAAGGGCACGACTTCAGTCGTGCCATATAAGCGCAAATGTAGTTGCGGCTTTAGCCGCTGAGGTGTGTTTGAAACTCGCTTGAGTTCTAACGGTCCGTGTCGAAATACAGCCATCCTCGGGCGCTAAAGCGCAACAAAACTTCCGCCACTTGGCGGCACGACTGAAGTCGTGCGCTTCCCAAGCTCATCCCTGTCGCGTCACACTAAGAATCGATTCGCGCCAGCTTGCCACCCTTCAAGATGAAAGAATCGCCTCGCCAGACCACGTTGTGCCCAGTCAGGCTCGCCAACCAGACCACCACGGCGACCAAATCCCGCAACGGCAGCCAGGGCATCAGCCGCAACACCTGCCGATCGCCTGATACCAAGGATCCCACGACCAGGGCCACCGCGACTCGCAGGCCCAGGACCGCGGCCAGCAGGGCCCACGCCCAGAGCACACCGTGCGTCCCCACTACTGCCACCAATGCCCAGGGGAATCCAAAAGTCAGCACCAGCCCTAGATATCCCCAATGCCTCGAATCACGGACGGTGCGTCCCCATCGCAGTTGATGGTCCACAAACTGGCGCAGCGTGTAAGCCGGAAGAAACGTTTCGACCACGACATCGGAAAGCGTGATTCTCAACCCGCGCTCGGCGATGCGCCTGCCGATTTCATAATCATCCGCCAGGTAATCCACCAACGCCTCAAAACCACCGATATCCTCAAGGTCGCAACGCCGGAAGGCAAGCGTGGAGCCCAGTCCAAAACGAATTCCGCCTTCGAGTTCCCGCGCCGCCAGCACGCCGGCGGAAAAATCCGTGCTGATGCCCAGAGCTTCCAGCCGTGAGCCCAGCGTCGGGCTGGCGATGCCGCGATAAAGGCAGGTGACCAACCCCACTGGCGGATCGGCCAGCGGAGCCATCACGCGACGCAAGTAGTCAGGCGGAACTCGGATATCGCCATCATTGAC
>DATGYF010000473.1:0-1926 GCA_035298145.1 Terriglobales bacterium
CTGGTCGGCCCGCTGGGTGAATGCCCCTTTGCCCATGAGGTAATTGAACTGGATCGCCATGCCCTTGCCGTGAGCGTCATTCAGCCCAAAGCGGAGGCTGCGGAACATGGAGGCCAAGTAGGTGGTATAGAGCTGCCGTTGGGCGGCCGCGTCGGAAGCCAGGACGCTGGCCAGCTTCATCTCCTGGGCATGGTCCATCATGTACTGCAGCGCGAACAGGCCGGTGATATCGGCTTTGGCCTCTTCAAGGGCGCTGTAGAGCTCTTTCAGTTGGGCGCGCGGAGTGGTGTCCCGGCCGTCCACCTTGATCTGGTGCGGCCCCAGTCCGTGCATGAGTTCGTGAGCCACGATATGAGTAAAGAAAGATTCGAAGTTCACGTCCCGAGCCGCCCCCGGCAGCATCCGGCGCGCAATCGGAATCAGCACGCTGCGAAACTTGGCCTCCTGCACATTCTTGAGCATCACCCGCTTGCTGCCCTTCTGGTTGACCACGCGCTCGTCATTGGGCAAATTGTAGGCGGCGGTTGCCACCCCGTGGTTGCCGTCCCCGGAACACAGAATCTCGTCCACCACCCGGATCGGCGCCGCCGCACCCAGCTTGGGATTGCGGTACTGCGGGTCGATGGGCAGGTTGTCCTCGATCTCCTGCAGGTGCGCGCTGAGCGCGGAAAACTTTGCGCTGGCTTCGTCGTCCCGCAGGTTGAGGAAGGTTTCGAAGGCGGCCTTGTAGCCGAAGATCTCGTCGTTGTAGGTCTCGTACGGGCCAATGGTGATGTCAATGGGAGCGTCGAGATCCATCCAGGCCAGGTCGCTGGCATAGTAATCGTTGGAGAGAAAGGCCTCCGCGCGCAGGTTCAGGAAATTCTTCAGCGAGGCGTTGTCCGTTAGGTCGGCCGCTTCTTTAAGCAAGCCCGCGGCCCGGGTCAGATCGTCCTTGTAGGCTTCGCTGTAGGGAACAGCCTCCAGGGTTTTTGTGCCAGTGGCGCTGGTTCGGCGGATGACGGTGAAAAATCCTTTTGCCTCCTCCTGTTTCTCCTTCGGCAAAGATGCTACCCAGGTTTCGAATTCCTCCCTGGTCATGTCCTCGGGATAGAAATTTGCTCCCTTGGGCTTCTCCGCCGGAACGCCGGGCAGAAAGGCCTTAAAGTTATCCAGCGCGGACCATGGACTCTTATTGATCCAGAAATACTGCAGCCGAGCCTTGCCCAGGCCGGTGGTGTCCTTCTGCAACCGCGCATACAGGGCCGGGTTGCCGCTCCAGTACTGGACCAGGAAAATGTCGTTCATGATTCGACCGGCCTCGATCAGTTTGACCAGCGCCTGCCGGTCCCCGGTAGAGAGCTTGGAGGTGTCCACCCGCAGTGATGTGGGCGCATAGCGCTCCGTCATCTGCTTCAACTGGGCGAGTCCAGGGGCCGAGGAATTCGCCTTCCGGGGTTTTGTCTTTTTGGCCGCCGCGGGCAGGGTGGCAACCGCCAGGAGAATAATCAGCGCGAGAGATGAAGCGAGTCTCATTCAGGTCTCCTTACAAGCAACATCAGGGTTGAATGCAAGAGAAAATCTTAAACCGCAAAGGACGCAAAAGTAATACGGGATCTTCCGGCATCGCAAGTGGCCGCGGACCCGCCTGCGGAGTTACAATTTGCGGAGGGCGTAAGCGCAATCACGGCCGCCCATATGGCTATGCGAAAACTACTCCCCTGGACGTTGCTTATTTGTTTTGCCGCCCTGCCTTCCTTTTTGCCCGCCGACACGGTGGTCGAGGAGATTATAGCCCGCGTCAACAATCAGATCATTACGCGCGCCGAGTACCTGCGCAGCAAAGATCAGCTGAAACAGGAAGCGCAGCAGCAGGACCCGGCGAATGCCGACAAGATCGTCGCTGAGAAAGACAAGGACGTTTTACGCGATTTGATCGACCAGCAA
>DATGYF010000474.1:0-6807 GCA_035298145.1 Terriglobales bacterium
GATTCGCTGACCGGCCTGCTTACCGCCACTCCGTATTCGTACGGGGTCATCGCCGCCGCCGACGTCACTCCCACCGGCGACCGTTTCGACGAAGCCGCGGTCCGACGCGAGGCCTATAACTTCTACTTTCAGGACACCTGGAAGGCGCGGCCGAATCTGACCATCAACTACGGGCTGCGCTACGAAGTAAACAGTCGCATCCACGAAGCCGAGAATCGTACATCGCTGCCCAGATTCGTAAATGCCAGCGGCCAGGACGTTCCCTACTGGGACCACAACGCGAAGCAGCCGTTCTACTTCAACCTGCAGCCTCCTTATGACCAGGACTGGAAGGGGCTGGGGCCGCGCCTCTCGGTGGACTATGCCGTCACCAGTCACACTGTGCTGCACGCCGGCGGAGCGATTACGTCCCTTGTCCCCAATCTGTGGCAGGACAATTTTCTTACCGGCGCGATTCCGCTTGCGACCAGCCTTTACGCCAGCGCGCTGCCCAATGTCCCGTTACCGTTCCAGAATTCGGTGGTGCCGGTGACGCTTCCGCCTCCCTACACCACGGCGGGCCAGCCTCTGTTCCCCAATGGAGATGCCAGTCACGTGCCGCCGAACACGCAGGTGGACCTGCAGCGCTACCAGAACGATCTGACCGCGCTCACGCCGGGAAATCAGGTGCAGTTGCTCTCCATGGTCGGGTTGGCAAAGAACTTCCGCAACGGTTACATCGAGAGCTACACCGCCGGCATCGACCACGATTTCAGGGACTTCAAGTTCACCGCTGCCTATGTGGCCACCGCTGGAGTGCACCTGGCCGCGGTCTATTCGCCCAACAGCTATGGCGGGGCCGATCCGGCCTTTGCCCCCTTCACCCAGTTCGATTCTTCGGGCAATGCTATCGGAGGCTTTGGACCGGAGAGCGTGATGACCAGCCGCTCGCACTCCACTTATCATGCGCTGCAATCCGGCGTCAGCAAGAATTCCGCGCGCCTGGGTCTCGGTTTGCAGGCCAGCTACACCTATTCCAAATCGATTGACGACACCAGCGCCGTTCTGGGTGGCTCGATCGCGGGAGCGGGCGTGGTGCTGCAGACCATGCCCCAGAATCCCTGGAACCCGGACGCGGAAAAAGGCCCGTCCACGTTCGACGCGACCCACTCCTTTACTCTGAGCATGATCCAGGTTCTGCCCCTCGACCATGTAAGTTTTCTGCGGCCACTGGGACGAACTCTCACCCGGGGCTGGCAGTTCCTGAATATCACCACCCTGACCAGCGGCGCGCCTTTCACCGTGTACTCGGGAGTGCAGCAGACCGGAGTGGGAGCAGGCGGGGCCGACCGTCCCGATCTGGTAGAGCAGCCGCATTTCTCTACCAGCGGCGCGGTGCGCGAGGATTATTTCGGGCGCGGCGCTGACAACGAATCATTCTTTTCGATTCCCATCAACGTGCCCGGCGGGACCGGCCCCAACCACGGCCGCTTCGGCACGCTGGGACGCAGCACCTTCCGCGGCCCGGGCTTTCAGCAATATGACATAGCGCTCATCAAGGACACGCCATTCGGCCACCGCGGCAACAGCGAACTGGGCACCATCGAATTTCGCGCCGAGTTCTTCAACGTCTTCAACCTAGTGAATTTCGGACTGCCTTCGAATATCCTGCGCGGGAGCGGCTTTGGTGTCATCAGCAAGACCGCCGGGCCTTCGCGCCAGATCCAGTTTTCGCTGAAATTGATTTATTGAGGAATTAATTGAGGAAGAGTGAGGCCCTCCAGCTCAGAAGGCCACAAGGCCTGCGGTCGAATTTTTGTTCGTTCTTGCCTCAGTTGCTCTCACAGACTATTCAGGAAAGCTATCAGCTGCGTCTTCTCCTTGTCAGTCAGGTTCATCTGGAAGCGCTCGTTGTAGAAGTTGATCAATTCGGTCAGATCGCGGGCAGCACCGTTGTGGAAGTAGGGAGCGCGTGCCGCCAGGCCGCGCAGAATCGGGCCTTTGATGCGGTTCACGTCAACGCACTGTCCGGTCAAAAGCGCCTTGCCGGGATCGGTGGTGTAAATCACATAGGGTTCGCTCTGGCCCGAAGCCGCGAACGGGTTGGGACATCCCGTGATTTCGAACACGGGCACGTCGGGAGGGCTGAGTTGTGCCAGTCCGTTGGCAATTTGTGGATCGCTTTCGAGAGTAGCGTCATGGCCGGTTCCGATGTCGAGCGGCAGGGGCAGCGAGTGGTCGCCGACATTGGGCGCATCGTGACAGGTAGTGCAGGTTCCGGAGAACGATGCAATGGGAGGTGAAACGTGCAGCGCGGCGGCGAGTGCCGCGTTGTCGTTCAGTCCGCGCACCCCGGTAACGGTCAAGGGATGCGTGTTGAAGAGCTTTTCGCCCGCCGCGATGTCCTGGCGCGCCGCCACCAGCGCCTGGTCTCTGCGGTTCGAGGATTGCAGATTTTCCCATGACGAGTACAGCGTAAACGTCGTGGGGTTAAACGCCGCGCCTTTCGGGTCCGCGCCCAGGCTGTCGTTGATACCCGGGTAATAGTCTTGCGCCGAGAGACTTATGGCCCCGCCGAAAGCTCCATACTGATTCAGCAATCCGGCATGGTTGTCCGCCAGTTGCGCGCTCGACAGTCCGAGTTCAAAGTTCACGATGTCGGTCTGCTGCGCGGTGGTCGGTACAGCCCCTTCCGCGTGTGTGACCGTGGCGGAAACGGACTGGTGCATCAGGTCGGCGATCAGATTGGCCTGAAAGGTTTGCGGATTGTTCAGGGGCGCGATGGTTTCGCGCCCGTCAAACATGACAGCGCTCAGGAATCTCAGATTAGTCGTCGGCAGCGGGCGCCGGTACACCGACACCGTCTGCAGCCCGGTGCCGGAATCGGTCACGATGGCGCATCCGTAGGGATCGACCACGGCGCGGATAGTGAACTGAGAAACTGCGGGCACTTGGATGGGAATGCGGATCAATCCGTTCTTCAGCAACAAGCTGTGCGAAGCCGGGTTGTTTGAACTCGTGTCCGGGCAATTGGCACCATCGACGGCCGCAAACAGAGGATCTCGGCCCCGCGTCAACAAAAACCTCGCCTGAATATTCGCCGTGCTCAACCCCATCGCGTTACTGACCACATGGCAGGTGGCGCAGCTCCTTCCGTTGGTCCCGAGACTCTGGAAGAACGCGCTGTTGTCCCTGATTGGCCCGTTGCTGTTGTGCGTGGCAACCATTCCGGTACGGTCAAGGAATGGGAACATGTTGGGAATCACCAGGGCCGTTGCCGCCGTGACCAGCACTAGAATTCCCGCCGCCACACCAAACTTTCTGCCATGAAGTCTCACCCAACAGGCGCTGCTCGATGGAGTGTGCATATGATTTCCTCTTGAGGACTGCAAATGAATTACCTCGAACATCCCACGCTGCAGCCCCCGTGGTGCAAGGGTTATCGCACACCCTCGGGGTTCCCACAATGCATATCGACGTGAAATCTATCAAAAAAAGATGAAGGCCCAAACGCCTCATTTCATGGCAGATTGCGGCTTTGCCGGACCATGAAACCCGGGGTATATTTGGGGTGCCGCACTATAGTATTCGCGCTGGGTGATGGATAGGTCACTGGTAGTCACCAAGTTCGGCTCCTTTGAACTGCGTCCGGGCTCGCGAGAGCTCTTCAAGTTCGGAACCAAGGTCAAGCTTCGCCCCCAGCCCTTCCAGGTCTTGTCCTTGCTGCTCGACCACGCTGGTGAGGTGGTTACCCGTGAACAATTTCGGCAAGAACTCTGGCCCGCGGACACGTTTGTAGATTTTGAGCACAGCCTGAATACCGCGATTAAGGAACTCCGAGGCGTTTTGAGCGACTCGGCAACCGAGCCTCGTTACATTCAGACCATTCCCAAGCTCGGATACCGGTTCATCTTCGCGATCGCGCGCTCTGCGCCGGATGCTCCACCGGTTGCCGGTGAACCCGCAACCCTCACCGTCCCGCAACCTTTTGCAGCTGTTCCACCGCGCGCCCCGATCCTCTCCGCGCGAAGATGGGGTTGGCTCTCTCTCCCTGCTGCGGCGGTTTTGCTCATGGGAATCGGAATCGGTGCGTTGCGCATGGGAGTGCTTCGTCAGTCCGCAAACAGCGCGGCGTCGGCCGCGCCGAGGCCCCGCCCGTCAATCGCGGTCCTGGGATTCAAGAATTTGTCGCGAAAGCCAAGCCAGGACTGGATGTCCACCGCGATGAGAGAAATGCTGGGCGCGGAACTCGCTTCGGGACGGCAGATCCGGGTGATTCCCGGTGAAAACATCGCCCGCATGGAACTTGACCTGGCGCTCGCTCCCACCAACACCTATAGCCGGGAGACGTTGGACAGAATTCACAACAATCTCAGCGCGGACATGGTCGTGTCCGGCTCTTATCTCGCGCTGCCGGATGGTAAAGTCACCAAGCTCAGGATCGTCCTGCAAGCCCAGGATACACGCACCGGCGAGACCATCGCCGCCTTCAGGGAAGATGGGAGCGAGAGCCAGCTTCCGGAACTCATTTCTGCCGGAGGGGACGATTTGCGTCGCACGCTCGGGGTTGGCTCTTTGTCGGCAACGGCCGTGCGCGAGGTGCGGACCGCAGTTCCCTCTAATCCCGAAGCCGAACGCCTTTATGCAGAAGGGCTGGCCAGGCTCCGTGCCTTTGACGCTCTCGCTGCCCGCAGCCGCCTGGAAAAAGCCATTGCTGCAGATCCCAATCACGCCCTGTCCTACGCCGCTCTGGCGGAGAGCCTGTCTATTCTGGGTTACGATCTCGCGGCGCAGAGTGCAATCAAACGAGCACTCGATCTCTCCGGCGATCTCTCTCGGGAAGACCGGCTCTCAATCGAGGGACGTTATCGCGATCTGACCCACGATCGCTCCGCGGCTCTCGAAGTCTTTCGTACGTTGCACAATTCTTTTCCCGATAGCCTGGACTACGGCGTGCGCTTCGCCAATGCTCAGATCCGGGATGACCACTACGCCGACGCTCTGCAAACCGTTACCGCCCTGCGCACGCTACCGGGACCGGAAGGCAAGGACCCGCGTATTGATCTGATCGAGGCCTCGGCTTCCGAGAGACTGGGAGACATGACCCGCAGCCAAAAAGCGGCCGCCGCCGCCGTGGCCCGAGCACAAGCCCTGGGCAGCGGCCTCATGCTGGCCAACGCACTCGATCGCGAAGGCTGGGCGTGGGTAAACCTGGGCGAACCCGACAAGGCCATCGCAGATGATATTCGGGCTCGCGCGCTATGGCTCGCGGCCGGCGACGCTCGCAATGCCGCGAAGGCGCTTCATGGCATCGCCATCTACCAGAGGGACAAGGGTGACTTGCCCGAATCGCGGAAATCCTTTACTGCAGCGCTGCGGGAGTTTCGCCGCATTGGAGCTAACTGGGACATCGCTTCATGCTCGCACAATCTCGCCATGCTCCTGCAAGAGCAGGGCGATCTCGAGGGCGCCCGCCAGCGGCTGGAAGAGGCCCTGCGCATTCAACGCTCGCAGAACGACAAACGCGGCATTTCCGCCGATCTCGACGACCTGGGAAATGTTGCCTTCAGCGCGGGAGACCTGACTTCCGCGACCCGCATGAAAGAAGAAGCGCTGCAGGGCTTTCGCGACATCGGCGACAAGCGTGGGGAATCAATTGTGCTGTTCAACCTGGGCGAAGTGTTCTATGAGAAGGGCGACCTCGCCGCCGCCGGCGAAAAGTACGGCCAGGCCATGGCCCTGCAGAAGGAAATCGCCTTCAATCGAGGCTTGGGCTCTTCCCTGGCCGGACTGGCAAAAGTCCTGATAGCGCAGGATCGTCTGAACGAAGCACTTTCTTTTACCCAACAGTCTCTGTCTCTGCGCCAGCAGGGCAAAGAAAACAACTTCGAGGCAGAAAGCGAGTTACAACTGGCCGAGATCGCCCTGGATCAGGCCAGGCCAGCCGACGCCGAATCGCTGGCCCGCAAGGCAGCCCGGGTTTTTGAGAAGAACAAAGCGCCGCCCTACGCATCCCTGGCCTACTCCTTGCTGGCCCGGTCAGTTCTTGCCCAAGGCAAGCCCACCGAGGCCCGGGCCTGCGCCGGGCGTGCGGTTGCGCTGGGGCGCGAGGGTGGCGATCGTATGGTCCACCTGCGGGCCGGCCTTGCGCAAGCCGAAGTGGCGATTGATTCGGGCCGGCCCTTTGAAGCGCAACACGACCTGAATACGATTCAGGCCTTGGCCAAACACGATGGCTTTGCAGCCTTTGAACTTGAAGCCCGCCTCTTGCTGGCGAAAGCCGAACTGCGGGTCGGCAGACCCCGGGCCGCCCGCGCCCGATTGGATCGCCTTCAATCCGATGCCAGCAGGAAGACATTTCTACTGATCGCCCGCCAGGCGTTGGCATCTCTCCCTGCTGCTAATTGAACGGCCAGGAACTTAACGTACTTAATATTTATCTACTATTGCCGTATTCGCCATTCCCCCTCTAGAGTCTCCGGCATGCGTTGGGACACGTTCAAGCTCCGCCTGAAACTCAGCCCCACCGCCCGCAAACGAATGCTGATCGCAGCGATCGTTCTAGCCGTCGTCTATCTGTCTTGCGCAGGTTTTATCTGGTGGTCGATGCATCAGCCTCCGGAGACCTTCGGCCGAGTCATGGCGAAGATGCCAGGCCCAGTCCCTTTCCTCCTCTTCCCGTTTGAGACGCTCTGGACGCACGCGCGTGCTGGAAGCCTGCAGGTGGGAGACGCCGCGCCGGATTTCTCCCTGCTCAAACTGGACAAAACCGAACGAGTGCAGCTGTCTTCTTTAAACAAGGAGCAGCCGGTGGTGCTTGTGTTCGGA
>DATGYF010000475.1:0-7361 GCA_035298145.1 Terriglobales bacterium
CATCGGAAAAGAGAAAAACTTCCGCGGCGTGGTCGATCTGGTGACCATGAAGGCCTATACCTACGAACTGGGCGGCAATGGCAAAGGCAAAGAAGTTGAGATTCCGGCCGACATGAAAGACGAAGCCCAGGCCCAGCACGAAAAGCTGGTAGAACTGGTGGCCGAAGGCAATGACGCGCTGCTCGAAGAATTTTTCGAGAAGGGAACCATTCCGGAAGAAGATCTGATCCCGGCGCTGCACAACGCCATTCGCGAAGACAAAATCTTCCCCGTGATTTTTGGCTCCGGCCTGGGCAACATCGGCGCCGACCGGGTCATGGATTTCATCGTTGATTACACGCCCGCGCCTTCGGAACACGAGTGGGTGCAGGGCGATCCGGCATCGTCCAGCAATGGAGAGCCGCCGCGCCGCCATGAAACCGATGCGGAACCAGTGTCGCTCTACGTGTTCAAGACAGTTTCCGATCCCTTCGCGGGACGCATTTCGTATTTCAAAGTCTTCTCGGGTGTCCTGAAAAATGATGCCTCGCTGCTGAACTTCAGCCGCGGTTCCCAGGAGAAGTTCGCGCACATTTCCATCATGCAGGGCAAGACAGCGGTACCGGTGGCGGAGCTGCACGCGGGCGACATCGGCGCGGTGGCCAAACTGAAAGACACGCTCACCGGAGACACTCTGGGCGACAAGTCAGCGCCGATTCAATATCCGCGAGTCAATCTGCCGGAACCGGCCATCACCTTCGCCATCGAACCCAAGAGCCGCGCCGACGAGGACAAGCTGGGCCCCGGCATCCACAAACTCATGGAAGAAGACGCTATGCTGCGCTTCTTCCGTGACCCTCAGACCAAGGAATTCCTGATCGCGGGCACCGGCCAGCAGCACATCGAAGTGGTTGTTTCAAAAATGAAGAAGCGGTACCACACGGAAGTTGTTCTGAAAGCTCCAAAAGTTCCGTACCGCGAGACCATTCGCGGCAAGGCCGACGTCCAGGGGAAACACAAAAAGCAGACCGGCGGACACGGCCAGTATGGCGACTGCAAAATCAAGATGGAGCCATTGCCCCGCGGCGGCGAGTTCGAATTCGTCAACGACATTTTCGGCGGCGCCATTCCCAAGAACTATATTCCCGCCATCGAAAAAGGAATCAAAGACGCGGCTGCCCGCGGTTATCTGGCGGGATTTCCCGTGGTGGATTTCCGCGTGATCCTGTACGACGGCTCTTATCACGACGTGGATTCGAACGACATGTCATTCCAGATGGCAGGCCGCATCGCCTTCAAGAAAGCCATGGAAGTCGCGAAGCCGACGCTGCTCGAGCCCGTGATGGCAGTCGAGATCACGGTACCCGACGATTTCGCCGGCAGCATCATGGGCGACCTGAACAGCCGCCGCGGACGCATCCAGGGCATGGACAACAAGGGTGGCAACACGGTAGTGAAAGCCGAAGTGCCCATGGCCGAAATGCTCACCTATGGTGTTGACCTGACATCGATGACCCAGGGCCGCGGCAGCTTCAACATGGAAATGCATCACTACGATACCGTCCCAGGCATGCTGCAGGAAAAGATCGTAGAGAAAGCCAAGGCCGCGCGCGGCGACATAAAGGAAGAAGAAGAGTAATAGCGGCCCGTGTGGGGCGCCCGCATATTCAGGAACGGTCCTAACGCCGCTTAAGAGCCTCCAGCGCTTCCAGCGTCCTCGGCCAATCTGACCGCATCAGCCGGGACAAGCTGCGATCGGCAAGAAGCTTCCCGCCAGTCTGGCAGCGCGCGCAGTAGTTGGTTTCGTTGTCCGCGTAGCGAATGCGCTGGATCTTTTCGCCACATCTTGGACAGGGTTCTCCGTAGCGTCCGTGAACCGCCATCTCCTTGCGAAACGCAGTTACCTTTTCCGGAAAATCAGCCTGAGCCTCTGCGTGCAGACGCTCTATCCAGAGCCGGAGTGTGTATCGGGTCGCATCGAACAGCCTTTGCCATTCCTCGGGTTGCAGCTTGTGCGTTAAGGTAACCGGCGACAGTTGGGCTGCGTGCAAAATTTCATCCGAATACGCATTGCCGATGCCGCTGACAATGCGCGGATCGGTAAGAGCTCTCTTCAGAGTGCGATTTTCCACCAAGAGCGCATCGCGAAATGAGTTGAGATCGCCGGTGAAGACATCGATTCCTCCCGGGTCCACGGCTTGCAGGGCCTCCTCTCCGGCGATGACCGACAACGATGCGCGGTGCCTGGTGCCGGCTTCGGTCAGCACGAGCGAGCCAGTGGGAAAATCGAAGGCTGCCAGGTTCTTGCGTCCGGAAAGCTTGGCTTGAGGGTGCTTCCAGTGCAGGCGGCCTGCAATCATGAGGTGCAGCACCATCCAGAGATCGCCTTCGACACCAATCGCGATGCGCTTGCCGATGCGCCGCAGTTCTCGAACCATCTTTCCTTCCACAGCGGCTACCGGGGGCTGCACGGTGCGCAGCAGAAAAGGACTGGCCAGCCGCACCTGCTCGAGCGGCTGTCCGACGATGCGCGGTTCGAGGGCGCTGATGTAAGCGGCGATGTCGGGCAGTTCCGGCATGCGAGTCAGGCCTTGCGCTAACCACTCTGAGCCTTGGAGCAGAGTTCAATATCGGTGGCGGCGAAGTCACTCCCCTTTACCAGTAAAGGTTCGCCTGCAAACTTCGCCAGGGCATAGGCGAAGCAGTCTCCGAAGTTCAGCGCTGCCGGGTGGCGGCCCTTTCCATACTTACGCCAGGCAGAACGCGCAATCTCAGCCTGTTCGCCATCCACGGCGACGATCTGCAGATTCGTGCGGACCACGAAGAGATCGAATTCCCGTCCCGCGGATTCGCCGCGCCTGGCTTCCAGCACGATCCCGGTCTCAAGTACGCTGGCGGCGGAGATCATCCTGGTTTCGGCCTGCAGGATGGAATCGAGCAATGCTTTGCGCTCGGGCTCCCCGAGAAAAATGGCGAGCAGCGCTGACGTGTCAATCACCATCAGCGCGGCGCCCCGCTTTCGTCGTAGCCGAGGATTTCGTCCTCGGGCAGGGAATCGAGATTGGGAAGAGCATCGACACGCCGCAGCAGATCTTCCACCTGGCCGGTTAAAACCTGGCTGCGCCGCCTCGCTTTCAGCCGCTCCCAACGTTCCTGAAGCGAATTCCGAATGGCTTCGGTCAGCGATTCGCCGGTTTCTCGGGCCACCTGGCGTGCCAGGCGCTCAGTTTCGTCGTTCTTGATGCTCAAGGCCATGCCCTATTATACCATAGATGATATATTTATATAAATCATCCTTAACGCTATAACTATGATATATAAGATACTTAGAATAATCGTAAAGTTAGTTCGCGTTGAAGCTGTTATGGACCGGCTCCTGAAGCAGGTACCAGACGATCAGCACCCGCAGGATCGTTCCCAGCCCGCCCCAGGCCAGCCGGACAATTCGAAAATCCAGCATGGCACTGGAAACGCTGGGCAAGAGCATTATCACGCTGATTATGGCAATGAGGATTGCCAGCCACCGGGCCCACCTGTGCAGCCACCACAGGCCGAGGGCGACGGTCACACAAACTCCACCTGCCAGAAGAAACATGTAGGGCCCGGCCAGTTCAAGCCCACCGAGCAGCGGCGCTCCCGCTGCCATCGAAACCACCCCGGGACGGACCAGCATGATGAGGCCCACCACCAGCAGGTAGGCCCCCGAGAGAAAATAAGCAGCCGCTACCGCAGTCACTCCGGCGGGACGCTCCACCGGCATTACTTCTTTTCTTCCGGCTTCTTCTGCGCGGTTGGCGGCAGCAGCCCATTCAGCCGCAGATACATGGCAGCGGCGCCGTAGTGATCCGACCAGCTGCCGGCGAGAGCCAACGCCGCCCAGGCGCGCGGTTTCGTCTTGCCCATGAAATCCTGGATGGAGTCGCCGAGCTTGGCGTCTTCAGCCTTAGCCAGTGCGGTGCCGCAGAAATCGAACGACGCTTTTACGGCGGCGACCAGCTTGTCTTTGCCGTCGGCCTCCTTTGCTTCCTCAACCTTCGGCGCCGCAACGTCGCCCACCTTGGCACAAAAGAAATAGTTGGCTTCGGCGATGTGCGCCGCGAGATGGCCGAACGACATCTGGTCGGGCGTGGGCTTGAAGCCGAATTTGTCGGCGGGCATTTCTTCAACGGCCGCGACAGTATTTTTCTGACGGCCGGCCAGAGAGTCGCGCAGGACATCGGTCACGGGATTCTTGGATGATTGAGAAAAAGCAGCGGCTGACAGCAGCAGTACGGCAAACCACACTTTCATAGTTGCCTCCAAAAAACGCATCAAGGATACCGCAAACCAGGTAGCGCCGGCGTCCCGCCGGCCCGATCGGCGGGCAGCATGCCCGCCCGTCAGCAGCCGCGCTGGAGAATAAGGTCCGATCGGAAAATCGATTGCGAACTCTGGGATACAGTTGATCTTGATCCATCGGCGGGCAGGATGCCCGCCGGACAGCCGGCGAGACGCCGGCGCTACACGGCGATTTCCGGGGTGGCCTCGACCAGGCTGCGGGTGTAGGGATGCTGCGGCTGCTCTGTGATTTGCCGCGCATCGCCCACCTCAACCAGCCTTCCCCGATACATCACCGCAATACGAGTGGCGAGATAGCGCACCACCGGCATGGAGTGCGAGATAAAGAGATAGGTCAAGCCAAACTCACGTTGCAACTGCGCCAGCAGGTTAACAATCTGTGCACCCACGCTGACGTCGAGCGCCGAAACCGGTTCATCCGCGACGATGAATTTCGGACGCAGCGCCAGCGCCCGCGCGATTCCAATGCGCTGCCTCTGCCCTCCGCTGAATTCATGCGGAAAGCGGGGCAGGACCGACGGATCGAGGCCGACTGCGCCCAGCAACTCGGATACGCGGGCGCGGCGCGCCGTCAGGCCCAGCGCTTCATGAATCACCAGCGGCTCGCTGATGATGTCCTCCACATTCATTCTGGGATCGAGCGAGCCAAACGGGTCCTGAAAGATGATCTGCATGTCGCGCCGCAGACGGCGCATCTCGCCATGACCGGCCGCCAGCAGGTCGCGGCCCTCAAAGCGCACGTTGCCGGAAGTCGGTTCGATCAGGCGAAGTACCAGCCGGCCCAGCGTGCTCTTACCCGATCCCGATTCGCCGACCAATCCAAGAGTCTCGCCGGAGTTAACGTCGAGCGACACATCGTCCACCGCGCGCACTTCCCCGGAGGCACGAGCCCCAAACATCGACTCGCCCAGCGGGAAGACTTTCGTCAGATTGCGAATTTCGACGAGCGGCATAAGCGTATGTAGGCGCGAGCGTCCCGCTCGCGCAGAAGCGTTCGAACGGCACGAGCGGGACGCTCGCGCCTACACGATCCGAATCATGCGTGCACGGGCGCCGGCTTGCTGGCAATCAGCTGCCGCAACACGAACTGCAGGATGCCGCCATTGGCGTAGTACTGCGCCTCCTGCGGGGTGTCGATGCGCACCAGTGCGTTGAACTCTTTCTCACCTGCACGCACCTTCACCTGCCGTCCCGCCGCAAACTTCCGAACCAGCTCATTGACGCCGGAAATCTCGAAGATTTCTTCGCCCGTAAGATTCAACGACTGCGCGCTCTCTCCCGCCAGAAACTGCAGCGGCAGAATTCCCATCCCCACCAGGTTTGAGCGATGAATGCGCTCATAACTTTCGGCAATCACGGCGCGCACGCCCAGCAGGCGCGGCCCCTTGGCGGCCCAGTCGCGCGATGATCCGGAGCCGTATTCTTTTCCCGCCAGTATGACCAGCGGCACGCCCTCGGCGATGTATTTTTCGGATGCGTCGAAGATCGACATCTCCGCGCCGTCGGGCAAGTGGCGGGTGAATCCGCCTTCGAGGCTGGGCACCATCCTGTTACGCAACCGGACATTGGCGAAAGTGCCTCGCACCATGACCTCATGATTGCCCCGCCGCGATCCGTAGGAGTTGAAGTCTCCTGGCTTTACGCCATGTTCGACTAGGTACTTGCCGGCCGGGCTGTCGCGTTTGATCGAGCCGGCGGGAGAAATATGGTCGGTGGTCACGCTGTCGCCGAGCACAGCCAGCACCCGCGCGCTCCGGATGTCTTCAACCGGCGCAGGTTGCAACGTCATGTCGTCGAAGTAAGGGGCGCGGCGAATGTACGTGGAATCCTTTTCCCAGGCGTAAGTTTCGCCTTTGGGCACGGGCAGTCCGCGCCACTGGGCGTCGCCCTCATAGACCTCGCCGTAGCTCTTGGTAAACATGTCGGACGAAATGGATTTGCGGATGGTGTCTTCGACTTCGCGTTGCGGAGGCCACAGGTCCGCCAGATAGACTTCCTCTCCATCTTTTCCCCTGCCGATGGGATCTTTACGCAGGTCGAGATCGATCCGCCCGGCCAGAGCGAAGGCCACTACCAGGGGAGGCGACATAAGGTAGTTCGCGCGTACTTCTGAGTTGATGCGGCCCTCGAAATTCCGATTGCCGGAGAGAACCGAGGCCACCACCAGATCTTTCTGGTCGATCGCCTCCGAAACTTCCTTCGGCAACGGCCCGGAGTTCCCGATGCAGGTGGTGCATCCGTAACCGACGATGTGGAATTTTATTTTCTCCAGATAAGGCAGCAGCCCTGCTTTCTCCAGATAGTCGCGGACCACTTTCGATCCGGGGGCCAGCGACGTTTTCACCCAGGGCGGAACCGTCAATCCTTTCTCCACCGCTTTCTTGGCGACCAGCCCCGCAGCCACCATCACCGACGGGTTCGAAGTGTTGGTGCAGGACGTAATGGCGGCGATCACAACGCTGCCGTGGCGAAGCGACTTCTTTACGTCGGCTGAAACGTGCTCTTCAGCCTTGTGGTTGTCGATGCCGATCGCGGTGGGGCTGCCGCCTTCCTGCTCCCACCGGTCCACCTGCTTGGGGACGCTGCCGGAAGGGGCGTTACCGGACGCAACAGCTGGCGGCGCTGCCACCTGAGCAGAGGCCTTCGGTTTGAGCAGCGAGGGTAGCGCGAGCCGGAATGACTCCCCCGCTTGCGAGAGCGGCACCCGGTCCTGCGGACGCTTGGGCCCGGCCAGACTGGACTCAACGGTACGCAGATCAAGTGTCAACAGCTCGGAATATTCCGCTTCGGGTGTCTTCTCATCATGGAACAGGCCCTGCTCGCGGCAGTAGGCCTCGACCAGCGCAATCTGTTCTTCGGAACGCCCGGTAAGGCGCAGGTAGGTGAGGCTTTCTTTATCCACCGGGAAGATGCCGCAAGTCGCGCCATACTCGGGCGACATGTTTCCGATGGTGGCGCGGTCGGCCAGCGAAAGCTCGGGCAGGCCCGGGCCAAAATACTCGACGAACTTGCCCACCACGCCGTGCTTGCGCAGCATTTCGGTG
>DATGYF010000476.1:0-3986 GCA_035298145.1 Terriglobales bacterium
GGGCGCGGAAGACAATCTGGTGGTCGAGGTGCCGAAGGGTACGTACGTAGTTTCGTTTCAGCAGCGGGCGGTGGGGCCAGTCAAGGTGCGCCCCGCAAGCGGACGCGACCTGGAGGCAAGCGCAGCCGAAAGAAGGGGGCCACGGCAGTGGCCCATGGTGCCAGTAATTCTTTCCGTGCTGCTTGCGGCCGCAGTCGCGACCATTGGACTGCTGCTGCTGAACCAGAACGCTGCCCGCCGCCAGGCGCCGGGAACCGAGGCGGCTCCGGCCGCATTCTCCGCTTTCTGGAAAGGATTTGTGGTCGGACCGGAAGAGCCCTGGGTGATTTTCAGCAACGGCGCCTTCGTGGGGCGGCCGGAAACCGGCATGCGCTACTTCGATTCCGCCCGCGACTCCCGCGACGCCATTCTGGACCACTACACCGGAGTGGGAGAAGTGCTGGCGGTGCATGCTCTCGATCGCACCTTCGGCTTGCTGCACCGGCAGATTCGGGTCAAGCGCGGCAGCTTGCTTTCGCTCGACGATGTAAAGAACAACGACATGATTTTTGTCGGGTCTCCGGCGGAGAACCTGACCCTGCGCGAAATCCCCAGCACGCAGGATTTTGTATTTCGCCGCCTCGACTCCGGCCCGCGCAAGGGCGACTTGTCGATCACCAACGTCCATCCTCAATCGGGAGAAGCGGAGTACTGGGTGGGCAGCCCTTCTCGCGCCGTGTTGAGCGAGGACTATTCCGTGATTGCGCTGGTGCGGGGCCTTAATCCCGCGAAGTCAGTCCTGATTCTTGCCGGCACGACCACGATTGGCACGCAGGCGGCGGTCGAGTATGTGTGTCAACAGAATTCGCTTGAGGAGTTGTTGCGACGGCTCCCGGTTGACGATACGGGGGAGTTGAAGCCCTTTGAAGCAGTGCTGCGCGTCAAGGTGACGCGCGGGGTTCCGGTGGAATCGGACATCGTGGCGTTACGGAGCGGGAAGCCTTAGTCGGCGCAAGAAGGCGAACCTCAGGCGCTTCCAGGCTGCGAATCAATATCGCCGGTCAGGGCAGCTGCGGTTTCAATTGCGGATCGAGTTCGGCGGCGCGCTGATATTCCTCCCGCGCCTCTTTGGTCTGGCCCTTCCTCTGCAGCGCCTCCGCCAGATGAAAGTGCGCGGGCGCGTAGGTTGGGGCCAGGGCGATGGCGGCACGGAACTGGGAAATGGCCCCATCGAGATCTCCCAGGCCGAGCAGCCTCTTTCCGGAGTTGGTATCGAAGGTCGCGGCCTGCAGACTGGTTTTGTCCTTGCTGATCTGCGCCCCCAGCTGGCGCTCCCGGGCGGCGCCTTCCTCATCACCCAACTGGCGCAGAATGGTGGAGAGCGTGGTATGCGCTCCGGCAAAATCGGGCTGCAGGCGGATGGCTTCGCGCAGGGATGAGGCAGCTTCCGGTAATTTGCCCTGCTGCTTGAGTACCGTGCCGAGGGTGTAGTGCGCCTCGGCGTAGTCAGGCTTGGACTGGATGGCGGCGCGCAGCTCGGTGGCGGCCTGGTCGAACTCGCCCTGCTGCCAGAAAGTTACGCCCAGCGTGTAGTGAACATCGGGCTGGCTGGGATCGAGTTCCGCGGCCTTCTTCAGTTCGACGATCGCCTCGGGTAGTTTGTCTTTCAATTTCAGGGCGAGGCCGAGATCGTAGTGCAAGGTCGCGTCGTTCGGCGTTGCCTTTAGAGCGGTTTGAAATTGTGCGATGGCCGCGTCGAAATCAGCTTTCAGCAAGTAGGCTGTCCCCAGGTTGGTGCGGTAGCCAGTATCGGCGGGGCGAAGCTGAAGCGCCGCTTCGAACTCAGGAATGGAGCCGGTCGCGTCACCCGACTGGATCAGCGCCAGGCCCAGATTGTTGTGCGCATCAGGATCGTTGGGACGCAGTTGGACGAGCTGCCGGAAGGCTGCGACTGCCCCGGGGGCGTCACCCGAACGCTGCAGCATTTTTCCGAGCTGGGTCTGGGCCTCGATGAACCCGGGCTGAAGCTTGACCGCGGTTTGCACTTCCTCGACGGCTTTTTCCGGTTGTCCCCTCTCTTCCAGCACTCGTCCCAGATAGAAATGGGCTTGCGCGTTTTGCGGGGAAATTTGAACGGCGCGCTGCAGCAGGCTGAGAGCTTCGTCGATCTGTTTCTGCTGCCAGCGCACCACGCCCAGATGCAGGGCGGCCTGGGCGAAGTCTGGCTGCAACCGTAAAGCCTCGGAAAACTGTCTGGCTGCCTCGTCCGGTTGTGAACTCTGGGCCAGCACCGAACCCAGTTCGTCGCGCAGGTCGGCGCGCTGTGGTTGCAAGTCCACAGCCTTTTTCAGTTCAATGGCGGCCGTCGCCGGGTCGGACCGAAAGCTGGCGATCTTTCCCAGAGTCCGGTGCGCCTCTGCGTCGTTGGGGGCTAGTCGCAGGGCGGTTCGGGCCTCCGACTCGGCCTGCGCCAACGAGCCATTTTTCACCAGCGCATTGGCCAGATTGACATGCGCTGCCGCCAGATCAGGTTTCAGGCGCAGGGCAGTCTTGAACTGGGAAATGGCTTCGGTAGTCTGTCCCTGGGCAAAGAGTGTCCAGCCCAAGAGGTTGTGTGCCTCGGCGCTGCCGGGCGCGAGTTTGATCACCTGTTCGAAGGCTGCTCGCGCCCTGGGCAGGTCACTGGATTGCACCGCCGCCAGTCCCTGGCGATAGAGTGACTCGACCTGTCCCGGAGCAGCCTGCTTCTGAGGGGCTGCAGAAACTGCGAAGGTGAGCAGACATGTCCCCACAGCGACCAGGCACCGGAGCATCAAGCGCGGATCGTGCCGGGTGCGCCCATGGTTTCGCACGGCTGGATGAAATGATGCGACGGCCACTCCGAAATACTACTATGCTCCGCCGGGCAGAACTTGTGCTGGATTTCCAGGGCTAAGGGACATTGTTCGTCAGTTCCGGCGCGAGAGGTGTGAATAGCGTATTCTGGTAAGTATGTACACCGCCGATGTGCTGAGAAACGTTGTGGCCCTGCGAAGTGAAATCGCGAATATCCGTGACATGAACGATCGTTTTGCCGCCCAGGAGGATCCGGCCCCGATGGCCTCCCGCGCCAACAAAGAGCGCCGGACACGGCTTCAGGAAATAGTCCGCGAGCTGGCGGTCATGGCCAAGGAACAGCATCCCTGACGCAAGCTGGGCCGCCAGCCGAGATCTTCTGCATGAGGGATGGGCAGTCCCGGCGGCTGGCGGGGATCTCGCCTGCGGCCGAGGGCAGGATGCCCTCGGGACAGCCGGCAAGATGCCGGCGCTACAGTTACTTCACAATCACCGGCGAACGCCCGGCTTGACCCTCCCATTCTCGCGCCCTAGTATTCAACCTGGGCCATGAATCCAGTTTTTGCGCCGCAGTCTCGTATGCTCCCAGCCGCTGCAAGACTGGCGGGGCTTCTCGCCTTAGTCACCGCTTCCGTCGCCCAGAGCGGAAAAAACACGCCCATCGCCAATTTCGTGGACACGGCAGAAAAAGCCGGGCTGACCATGACCCAGGTTTTCGGCGGGAAAGACACTAAGAAGTACATCATCGAGACCACCGGAACCGGCGCGGCGATTTTCGATTACGACAACGATGGCTGGCCCGACATTTTCCTGGTAAACGGCACCACGCTTGAAGGATTTCCGGCAGGAACGGCGCCCACCAATCATCTGTATCGCAACCAGCATGACGGAACTTTTGCCGATGTGACCGTCAAGGCCGGGCTGACCGCGAACGGCTGGGGCCAGGGTGTCTGCGTCGGCGACTACGACAACGATGGATGGGAAGACCTCTACGTCACGTACTACGGAAAGAACCGGCTTTATCACAATCAGAGTGGGGTCTTCACGGAAGTGGGGGAGGCGTCCGGTGTTGCCGGAAGCGGGAAAGCCTGGGGGACAGGATGCGCCTTCGTCGATTACGATCGCGACGGCCGGCTCGACCTGATGGTGGCGAACTACGTGGACTTCGATCT
>DATGYF010000477.1:0-2112 GCA_035298145.1 Terriglobales bacterium
CTGCGCGAACGCCTGCACAGGCTTCTCGACCGCGAACGACTGCTGCCCGCGAGTGCCTTGACTTATCTCGATACGCCTCGCCGCCTGGCGGTGCTGGCGGCAAATATTCCAGTCGTCCAACCAGAGATCGTCGAGGAACAAACCGGTCCATCGGTCGCGATTGCTTTCAAAGATGGGCAGCCCACTCCCGCCGCGCATGCCTTCGCAAAAAAGGCCGGCGTGGAGGTCTCGCAGTTGCAGCGCGTCACCACTGCGAAGGGCGAGTACCTGTCCGCGGTAGTCAGGAAGAAGGGTCGTTCCGCGGCTGAGATTCTGGCCGAGGCCCTGCCCAAAGAGATCGCATCCATTTACTGGCCGAAGAACATGTACTGGCGCAAGCCCAGCGAGCGCTTCGTGCGTCCGGTGCGCTGGCTGGTGGCCATGCTCGATGAGGAGGTCATCCCGCTGGAGTTCGACGGAGTTCGCGCCGGCAACCAGTCGCGCGGACATCGAATTCTGGCTGATGGTTCAGTCACGATTCCCCGTGCCGGGACCCCTTATATAGAAGCGTTGGAGAAAGCCAGGGTCATCAGTCGCGAGCAGAGAGAAAAACAGATTCGGAAGACTCTCGATGCTGCGACCCGCACCATTCCCGGCGCGCGCTGGCGCGAAGACAAATCGCTGCTCGACACCGTAGTCAACCTGACCGAATGGCCGGCGGCTATCCTGGGTTCGTTCGATCCTGAGTTTCTGGAGCTGCCTGAAGAAGTTCTGGTCACAGTCATGCGCGACCACCAGAAATATTTTGCAGTCGAGGATTCCCGGGGCAGCCTCTCGCCGCACTTTCTTGCAGTGCTGAATACCGACGGCGATCCCGACGGCATTATCCGGCACGGGCACGAGCGCGTGCTGCGGGCGCGCTTCAACGACGCCCGTTTTTTCTGGCAGACTGACCAGAAGCATCCGCTGCGCGAGCGGACGGCGTGGCTCAGGAACGTTACGTTCCAAAAGGATCTCGGCAGCTACTGGGACAAGGTGCTGCGGCTGCAGCGGGTATGCAGCTGGATGTGTGAGAAGATCCGCCAGGGCGGCGTCGCGGTGCGCCCGGGGGTGGTGCATAAGGCTGCGCTGCTGGCGAAGGCTGACCTCACCACCGAACTGGTCAAGGAGTTTACCGAATTGCAGGGCATAGTGGGCGGCCTGTACGCCAGAGTGCAGGAGCTCGACCCCGACATGAAAGCCGAAGCGCGCGAGGCTGTCGCTGTCGCGATTTACGATCACTACAAGCCCGAGTCCATGGAAGACTCGGTGCCACGTACAGTCGAGGGTGCCGTGCTCTCGATTGCCGACAAGGCGGATAGTATTGCGGGAATGTTTGCACTGGGACTTCAGCCCACAGGATCGAAAGATCCGTTTGCCCTGCGCCGCCAGGCCAATGGCATCGTCAAGAGCATCGCCGAGCACAAGCTGCCGGTCAGCCTAAGCCAGTTGTTCAAGGATGCGCGCGAGGCCTATCGCGGTTCTTCTGCCGAGAAGAAGTTCGCCGCCGCCGTGGACTATAGCGGCACGATAAGCCACTTTCTGCGCGAGCGCCTGGAGTTTTATTTGCGCGATGCTTTGGGCTACAACTACGACGTAGTCAGCGCAGTGCTGGCGGCAGATGCGGATGACGTCGTGGGTGCGGTGGCACGGGCGCAGGCACTCAAGGGCGTGTTGCATCTGCCCGAATTCCAAGCCATCGCGGCGGCCTGCAAACGCATGCGCAATATCCTGAAACAGGCGAAGGAAGCCGGAATCGAGCCTGCCGCAGAATTCCAGGCGCTGCCTGACTCCGCGGATGAAGAAAAGCGGCTCGCTGCTTACGTTAAGACTTATGCTCCGAAAGTAGAAGCCCACCGGCAGAAGAAGGAGTATCAAGAGGCCCTTTCGGTCCTCTCGACGGCACGAGAGCCGGTGGACGCATTTTTCGACAAAGTCATGGTCATGGCGGAAGACGAGCGCGTCCGTGCAAACCGTCTGGCGCTGCTGCAAACGCTTTTGAAAGAATTTTCCACCCTTGCCGATTTCTCGGAAATCGTCACTGAAGGCAGGGAATCCAGAGTATCTTTGAAACAATAAAGGATGAACACCTAA
>DATGYF010000478.1:0-5831 GCA_035298145.1 Terriglobales bacterium
GGCCTGTGGGATACGACTCTCCGCACCGACACCGAGGCCCTGACCAAGAAAAAGCTGGAATACAACGCCAAGAATCTTGATAACTTCGATGCCGTGCTTTTCTTCACGGGCGGCGATCTTGAAATGGACGCGCAGCAGAAAGCCGGCTTCCTTTCGTTCGTTCATGACGATGGCAAAGGTTTTATCGGCATCCACAGCGCCGCCATTACCTTTGTCAACTGGCCGGAATACGGCGAGATGCTCGGAGGCTATTACGATGAGCATCCGTGGGGGACGTTCGACGCCCCCATTGTCGTGGAAGACCCGGCTTTCCCGGGAATGCAGCAGTGGCCAAAGTCTTTCGTGCTGCGCGACGAAATTTACCAGATGAGAAATTATTCGCGCGACAAGTTGCGCGTGCTCATGCGCCTGGATGCCGGCAAGCTCGACCTGGCAAACAAGAATGTCCATCGCACCGACCGCGATTTCGCCGTGGCCTGGGCGAAAATGTATGGCAAGGGGCGCGTCTTCTATACCACCCTGGGACACGTGGAGGAAAACTGGGACAAGCCGGAATTCCAGAAGATGATTATCGAAGCTATCAAATGGGCCACTGGGATGATTGACGCGGACGCGACTCCGCGCGCAATGCCCGCGCATTAGTTGATGGAGGCCGATCTAACAGGCTGCGAAAGGACGGGAGTGGAACGCGAACGGCAAACCTCAGGCGCTAAAGCGTGGCACATTGTCCGCGGCTTAGTGACACCAAGGTCGTGTCCTTCCCAAAACAACGGTGAGCCCGAACTGCCCTGTCGCACAAAAGAAACAATCGCGGCAGAAAAACTCGCACAACGCATGCTCACGCGCCGAACATTCGCCAGAATCGCGGCCAGCGGGTTGGTTGCCGCTGCTTCGCCCATGCACGCATCCGGAAAGCTCAACATCGGCGTCGGCACCTATAGCTATCACAACCTTTCCCTGGATGCCATGATCGTGCAGCTCAACTCCCTCCATGTTTCCGAGATCGAAATGTCCCGGGGCGAGTTCATGCTGATGAACCATCCCGGCGATGAGCTATTCCGGTCCGCCCGGAGCAAGTTTGACGCAGCCGGCATTCGCTGCGTGTCCTACTACAGCGCGACCATCAAGGATGACCGGGACATCGAGAACGCGCTGCGCCTTGCTCAACTGCTGGGCGCACGTAACGTCACCGGTGACGCCACGGGCAGTATTCTCAACCGCATTGACCAGAGGTTTTCACAAGCCGGCATGACATTCGGAATCCACAATCATTACTTCAAGGGCGAAAAATTCGCTTACGAGAGTCCCGAGGATGTTTTACGGGCCCTGTCAGGACTCTCCCCCACGGTTGGCGCCACGGCGGACATGGGGCATTTCGCATCCTGCGGTCACGATACGGTGGACGCCGTCCGAAAACTTGGCTCCCGCTTGAAGTTGGTGCACCTAAAGGACGTCGAAGCCTCGGGTGGCGAAGTCAACGTGCTGCTGGGCAGAGGCATCTCCCGGATTTCTGAGGTGATGACAGAATTGCATCGCCAGAATTTCGCCGGCCCGGTCGCGGTCGAATATGAAAAAGAGGGTGATGTGGACAGCGATATGAAGCAAAACGTCGAATTCGCCCGCAGGCTCGCCTAGCGACGGCGAGATCCATATTCTGACCGAGTATTCGGCAAGCCGCATCCAGACATCTTCCATCGCAGTTGCGGCGCAAACCTCCGGCACCCTGCAATACGGCCTCCCCCCAACACCGCATAGGCAATCTGCCCAGCGGGCTTCCGGCCTCCCGCGAATTGTCTTTCCGCCTGTCAATCCTGCAAAATGACATAGAACGCAAGAAAACGTAAGTTTCGGAAGCCCACGGCCAAGCGCGAGGGCGGCACTGATCGATTGTTTTCTGACGTTTTCGCTTGACTCTTGGGGATGATCGAAAGTAAAAGATAACTATCGCAATGATCTGAAACATTGCACCGTTCTCTTTAAATCTATCCTGTTCGCACCGAGGATCGACATGACAGGCTTACGCGTCGAGTTCCGCCGCCTTCAGTTCCTCTTTGGCATCACCCTAACCATTGCCTTGTTGCTGGCGCAGAATGCTGTGGGTCAGGCGAGCTATACGTCACAGGTGCGCGGTACCGTGACCGATCAGACCGGTGCCGTGGTGGTCAATGCCCTGGTCACCATCACCAACGATGGCACCAATGTGTCCACCAGCGTCCGCACTGATGACCATGGGCTCTACCTCCTGACTGGTTTGCGTCCCAGCACCTACACCATCAAGGTGGAGGCCGAGGGATTCCGGTCGGCGGAGAGCAAGAACGTGGTGTTGGCGGTTGACCAGCAGTCGAGCCTGAACTTCAGCCTGAAGCCCGTGGGCTTCAACATCACGGTGGAGGTAAGCGAAGCCCCTCCCCTGCTCGATACCGACAGCGCCACCCTGGGAACGGACGTCAGCAACGAATACGTGCGCGACATTCCGCTGTACAACCGCAGCCTTTTCGGCCTGGTGTTTCTGGCTGGGGGAGTGACCGAGACTACCGGCTCCGGCATCAACGATAACTATCCCTCGGGCACGAACTTCGTCTCCAACGGCCAGCGCAACGCGACCGCGCAGATCAGCCTCGACGGCAGCCCCCTCAGCGCGCCGGAGCAAGGTGAGGGCGGTAACTCCAATGTGTACTACCAGCCTTCGGTGGAGATCGTGCAAGAGTTCAAGCTCCAGAACAACAGCTTCTCGGCAGAGTTCGGCAACAACGGAGGAACCGTCGTCAACATCGTGTTGAAGCAGGGCACCAACAAGTTCCACGGCAGCGGATGGTGGTACGGGCAACGGTCGGCATTCGACGCACGGGATTTTTTCAACACTGGCGAAAAACCCGATCACCTCCGCGACCAATACGGCTTTGCGTTGGGCGGGCCCATCGTCAAGAACCGCACGTTCTTCTTCTTGGATTTCGAAAAGACCCGGCAACAGGATCCCGTCAACATCGAAGGAATCGTGCCCACGGACCTGGAGCGCGCCGGGGACTTCTCGCAGAGCCTGGCGAACCTGCCGGATCCAAGCAATCCCGACACGGCCAGCGCGGGGATTTACGATCCCTGTGCCAAGAACACGGATCCGACCTTCGTGTGTCCGCGCGACCAGTTTTCGGACGGAGGAATTCTGAACAAGATTCCTGCGAACAAAATCGATCCCATCGGGCAGGCGATCTTGAATTTGTATCCGCATGCCAATGTGCCGAACGCGGTTTATCCGGACCCAAACTTCCGTACGGTGACGTTGTCGACCTCCCCAGCCTGGCAGTTCGATGTGAAGATCGATCACCAGATCACCAACAACCACAAGATCGCTGGCCGTTACAGCCGAGCACATAGCGAGAACACCGTTCCGACCATCGTCGGAAATGGGGACCAGGGCGATGGAGTGATCTACCTGACGACAGTACAGAACGGCAACCTTGAATATAACTGGGCGATCAAACCAACGGCGCTCTGGACGAACCGCTTCAGCGTCGATCGGGTACACGCGCCCGGTATCAGCAATCACTATCCGACCTTGAGTGATGTGGGGCTGCCCTCCATTTTGAACCAGAACGGCCTGGACCGGATCCCCGCCATCAATGTGGGAGACCCTTTCCTCTCCATATTTACCCAGTGCTGCGTGGACACTGCTTTTGCGCACTCTCTGTACAGTTACTCGTCGTCGTTGCAGTGGGTGAAAGGGCCGCATTCGATTACCTTCGGCGGCGAGCAGCGGCAATTCTTTAACAACTTCTTTCAGCCGGACAATCCCACGGGAATTTTCAACTTCACCCGCGACGTGACCACCCAGGATCCCAATGGCGGCCTGGGAGACAACAATCAGGGCAATCCATTTGCGACCATGCTGGTTGGTTTTCCCTCCCCCGAGGATTCCCAACTGCACATCATTCCGTCGGTAGCGGATAAATCGGTCGAGACCGCCTTTTACGTGCAGGATGACTGGAAGGTCACTCCCAAACTCACCCTGAATTTTGGCCTGCGCTACGAGTGGAGCACACCTTATTCGGAGCGAAACAACCAGCTGCAGTTCAGCAATTTTACCGGAGACACGGGGATCACCATCCCAGTGGCTCGCAGTGCGGACCCAACCTTTGACTTCGGGCAAATCGGGCAAGTAAGGGGAACGACGGTGTTCGCGGACTCTGGACATCGCAACGCCCGGGTGGATCGGAACAACTTTGCTCCGCGCTTTGGATTTGCATACCAACTGGCGAGCAACACGGTGCTCCGGGGCGGGGCGGGTGTTTTCTATGGGATGAACGTGGCCACCAATTTCCAGTACGCCGGACCTTCGTTCTCCAAGTCCGCGCCGCTGTATTTCACGACAGACAACTATGTGACGCAATATGCGACGCTGGAAAACCCCTTCCCGGCCGGCCTGGCGCCGCCGCAAGGCAGGACCTATGGGAAGCTGGCGAACTGGGGATTCGACAACGGCAGCGACCTGGACACGGGCGTCGCACGCAATGCCGAAATCTATCAGTGGAACCTGGGAGTGCAGCACCTGTTGCCGGGACAAATCGTGATTGCGGCGGACTATGCTGCGAACCGCGCCACGCACCTTCCCTGGGCAGGCGCATCCGTTTCCACGCGGGAGCGCAACTTCCTGCCCTCGAGCATTCGCGAAGCGCTGGTGGCGCAACTGAATCCTACGCACGATCCGGACAATACGGCGGTGAGCGACTTCCTCGGTACCCCGGTTCCCAATCCTTTTCAGTGCTTCTTTGTATCCGTGGCATCGCCGGCATCGTACTGTCCCGCGACGCCGATCTTCAACCCCGCCGATGTGGCCGATTCGCTCTACGTGCAGGATCAGATCCCCCAGGGACTCCTCTTGCACCCGTTTCCGCAGTTCGCGGGAGGCTTTGCCGGCCTGCCGCGCCTGATTGCAACCTCGTGGTATCACTCGCTGCAGATTCGGTTCCAGAAGCGAGCGAGCCACTACATCAGCTTCGAGGGAAACTACACGCTCTCGAAGGCGACCGACGATTCCTCGGCGGGACGAAATGCGTGGCTGACCAATCTGGAGTTCGACAATCCCCAACTGCTGGACAATCTGAAGGCCGAGCATGGGATCAGTTCGAACGACGCCACGCACCGGCTGACCACGGCCTTTATTATTGATCTGCCGGTGGGGCGCGGGCGCTGGATTGGGCGCGGCATGGGCAGCCTGGCGGATGCGATCGTGGGCGGCTGGTCGCTGAATACTTATCTGACCATACAGACCGGGCAGCCGATTGCGATCATTGACAGCAACTCCCGGCTGACGGACGGAAACCAACGACCGAACGTGGTGTGCTCGCAGCTTACCACCGGAATCAGCTATCACGAGGCGGCCAAGACAGGAAACCCATACCTGAATCAGGACTGCTTCGCCGATCCAGGAGACAACATTCCGGGCAACGCGCCACGGCACTTTTCGAATTTGCGCGGGGACGGGGTTCGCAACATCGATCTTTCGCTTTCCAAGGAATTTACCGTCAAGGAAGGCATGCTGGTGCAGGTGCGCGCCGAAATGTTCAATGCGGCGAACCACCAGCGCTTTGCCTTTCCGGACGCTGCCTCGGGAGACGGCAGTTTCGGGACTGTGACTTCCACCACCAACAACTATCGCAGGATGCAATTCGGAGCGCGCTTCCAGTTCTAGTCGGGACGTGGCTCGGGTTTGACGCCGGCCGACGGTCTTGCGGGTTGGTTTGCGTTATTTGCGGACTTTCCTTTGCGTCCTTTGCGGTTAAAGGGGTTTGATCTTGCCGACGCTACATCAAGCTCTTTAACCGCAAAGGACGCAA
>DATGYF010000479.1:0-5816 GCA_035298145.1 Terriglobales bacterium
TGAGTCCGGAACAGTTGGAAGCGCTGCGGGCGCTGGGCCGCCAGGTGCAAGCGCAACTTGAATTACGGCGTAACCTGAAGCGGTTGTCAGCATCTCTGGCCGCCCGCGATCGGGCCGAGAATGAAAAAGACATCGCGCTACAAGAACTCAAGGCGGCCATGGCGAATATCCGCACTCTCGAGGGACTGCTGCCCATATGTCTGTCGTGCAAAAAAATACAGGACAAAAAAGGTGAATGGCAGCCCTTTGAGTACTACGTGAGATCGCACTCCGAGGCGAAAGTTACGCACAAGCTTTGCCCGGATTGCACCAAGGCGATCTCGGCGTGAGGACGCACCCGGGAATAGGAAGCGGCCCTATCTGTCTCGGAGTTTCCGTACGGCCCGCCCACTCAATGCTGCTCAGGGCTCTCTAAGGCTCTGAAGCGCTTCTGTGCCGTGCATTTTCCCCCGGTCACACTAAAAGATCGCAAGTTCGCGCGGAAGCGGCCGCTTGGGATCAGACGAACCGCAACTCCATCAAGAGCAGGGGGAAGATGCTTTGGCGCTTTTCCAGCTTCGACGAACACTACGAGGGATGGTTGTTGGGGATCATCCTCGTTCCTACCGATTGCTATCCCGATCACTGCCGGGTCCAGCATGAGTTCGTTCTCATATTTCCATTGCACGTCCATGGCATGAGCGATTCTTTCTGCCGGAATGAAACTCGAAGCTGCGTTCGCTGGCTCCAGGAGGGAAGAGCGCTGCGCAGCACCCGTAACCCCGGAGCAGGAAACTGAATGTTGTCCAGAACCAACAAAACGAAAGGTGGACCCGGTGCTGGCCTTAAGCGCGGCAAGAACATCTGTTACGGGGTTGGCCGCTGTGAACTGGCCATCGGCGGATCCGGCTGCGAGCAGCGCCATCGGGCGTGCAGTACCAGCCTCCACGATGAGTGAGCCGGAATCGCCTGGTCGAGCGATACTGCCCATAATTACCTGCCCGCGGAACGACACAGTGATCTCGGTGGTGTTTCCACACTCTGTTGGAACGTCGATGAAAAAGGTGCCATTTGTGGCTAACACCTTCCCACACGTCAGACCTGTCGTGCGGCCGCTCTTTGCCACCGACATCCCGATTGCCGCGGCAACGGTGGTGTTGGCTGGAGCTGCTGGAATGTAAGAACCGTCATTGGCGATGCCGCCTAACCCGATAATCTCCCCTTGATCATCGACTGCACCCGGGACAACCTGTGCAATGGCGGCATCCACGTTCGATGAGGTAATGGGCGGCGCAATCGAGAAATTTGCCACTGTCTTCGGTAGTGTGAAGTCACAGAGAGTATCCACGTAGCCGGGTTGCACAACCGCCTCACCTTGAGCGGCATGTCCCACTCTTCCCATCACATGGTTGTTGCTGAGGATGTAGTGTTTCCCTTTCTGATCGACCAGGAGCGAACCGAGAGTGCCGCTGCAGCAGTCCCCGGTGTTTGCGTTTATCCCGGAGGCTCCTAGTTTGATAGGAGAGGCCTGAAGCTCCTGGTTTTCAAGCGGGATGACATTGACCAAAGCAGAGGCGGTCTTAGTTGGATCGGCGTTGGAAACTGCCGAGACGGTGAAACTGTCAGGGGCGAACAGGGGTGAAGGTGCAATGTAAGTTGGGCCAGCCATGAAACCGGGATAAGTTGAGTCCCCAGACAGGTCTGCGACCGACCAACTGACAGAAGTATTCGTGGTCCCACCTACATTGGCGGTGTAAACCGCAGAGAATCCTGCCTTCAGCGTAGCCGTCGATGGTGCGATGCTCAACGTCACTGGCTGTAACGTGATGGCAACTGTAGCCGACGCTGCAGCGGATGGACTACCAGTAATTGTAGCCGTGACCGTCGCATTACCCCCTTGCGGAACTGAAGAGGGAGCGGTGTAGTTCCCTGATTGATCTATGGTTCCAGCTGATGTTGTCCACATCACCGGCCTACCCGCCGCCCCTGAAACAAACGCCACAAAGGGCTGGATTGTGCCCACGGGCACAGTGGCACTGACGGGTCGGATAGTAATGTGGATTTGAGGGGAAGGCTGAGTAGGGACTCTGTTGCTGCCTCCTCCGCAGCCCACCGAGGTCAGCAGAATTGACACCGTGGCATACAGAACACGTCTCAATACGGACTTCCTTCTTCACTTCGAAAGCGCCCAGCATTGTACAGCGGTTTCGCCTGCTGGGGTAATCCGAGGGTAAGCCGGACACGGTAAACCGGGCAGGGACGGGGGTTCCGCAGGGGTGGGGCACGTTAGTGGGCTGTTTCTGGCACGCTCGTGCTATTCCCTGAAGTCGCGTTGAGTTTTAGTTTTATGAGCGAGCAGTTCTGGGGGAGGGCTGCCCGGGCGTCCGGCGACTCGCGAGAGTCGGGACGCCCGTTTTAGTTGTGGGTCAAGTTTGCGGTTCGCGGGCGCTGCGTCAACTCAGCGACGGTATTTCCCCATCCACTCGGCCTGGCCCAGCACAAGACTCTGCAGCGTCTGTTCTACTTCCTGCCGGCTCGCGCCCGGTTTGAGATCGAGCTTTCCCTCGAGCGCGTAGAGTTTGAAAAAATAGCGATGAGGTTTGCCCGGCGGCGGACAGGGGCCGTTATAACCAATCTTGCGGAAATCGTTGCGTCCCTGGCGCTCGCCGCCGGGGAGTTCGTCGATTTTGTTGACGCCCTCGGCCAGGCCGGTGGAGGCGGCGGGCAGGTCGTACAGGACCCAATGAGTCCAGGTGCCGACGGGCGCGTCGGGATCGTCGGCAATGAGGGCGAAGCTCTGGGTGCCGGGCGGAGGCTCAGTCCACGAAAGTTCAGGAGACACATCGGCGCCGTCGCAGGTGAATTTTCTGGGAATGTCGCCGCCGTCGGGAAAGGCTGTACTGGAGATTGCAAAGGCCATCAGGCTTGCTCCCAGGTTGCAATGCAACACTAGCCACGGATTTTACGAATTTACACGGATCAAATCTTTTTTTCTATTGCTTTGCGTCGTGTGCTTTATCCGTGTGAATCCGGGCCCATCCGTGGCTTCGGTTTCTACTGGGTCGAGATGGTGAAGTTTACCGTAATGCGGGCCTCGGTTTCGACCGCCTGCCCGGATTGCAGGTACGGCCTGAAACGCCATTGCTTGACCGCCTCCCGGGCTGCAGTCGAAAGAATCGTGGGTCCGCTGAGGACGTGGAGGTCCTGAATATTCCCGTCGCGTCCAATCAGAGCTTCGAGTACGACGGCGCCCTGGACTTTCATCTGCTTGGCCAACAGAGGATAGTTCGGTTCCACCGGCCGGGACAGAATCTGGGCGGCGCCGGCAGAGAGATGGACGCGTCCCGTGGCATCGGCCACGCCGGTCGAATCCGCCGAACCGGAGGCGGAAGAGGCCGAGGAAGAAGGTGGAGGAGAGGACGAGAAAGGCGCTCTGGGCTGCAAGTCCACTCTGACCGAACCGCTGCTGGCTGGGATGGTGCGGTGCTCGTCGCCGGCCACGACTTCGACCTCGAGCGGAGGCAGCACGGCGCGACTCATGACCACCGGCGCCAAAGCGGGCGCGGGACCCGGATCAACAGTGGCGGGCGGCGGCGTGCGCCGCTTTGACTTTGGCCGCGCCGGAACTGTAGCAGGTGTACTTGCAGTTGCCGTTTCGGAGGGCGTTTTCACATCGGCCGGAGGCTCTTCGACGGGCTCCGCTTCCGATTGCACTTGCTCGACCGGTGCCGGGGGGAACCAGAAGTCGCGGTCCTTGATCAGGACCAGGATCAATGCGGCCAGCAGCAGGGCCAGCGCGACGAGCATCTGCCGGCGCTGTTTTTGTTCGGAATCATCTCCTACCGACGTCGAGATATCGCTTACTTGTAATTGCTTGTCCTCCAACAACGGCATGACGCGCAGCCCTCCCGCCCGCGGGGGAAACGGGCCGTGCTGCTTAGTATGCCTCGAAAATCCGCTCTAATCCAGCGAAACTCGTGAGTGGGCTGCAGCCATTTAAGGTTGGGAGCGCGGCTTCAAAGCGCCGCCGGGGGCCGGCTGATGGTCAAGGAAATGAAAGACTTAGGGTTTGGACAAGGATTCGGTCACGGTGCTCACCTGGCCGCAGGGGGTCAAACGCAAGAACGCCCGGCTCGCAGTAACCCGGCCGGGCGTCTGGTTATTTCCTTTACGCTGACTTTTTCAGGTCAGTGGGGAACGCGAGAATCTTTCCCCGTTGCTCTGGGGGTACCCACTTTACCTTAGGCTTAAAGCGCGTCGGAATGTAGAACTCAATCACCTGCGCCATAGTCACCCTCCGATCCACGGCAGTTCACCCATTGTCCTCGGCATCACCATGCCAGGTGTCCTGCTCAGTTATTTATTTAGATGCTGACGGTCGCGGGAAGAGTCAGGCGCGGCGTGAAAAATGGCGGGCAACTTCTTGGCGGCAGTGGGGTTTCATGTTCGTCGCAAACATGGGATATCGCGAATCAAGGTGTGCTCCTGGTAGCGGCGGCGTCTCGCCGGCTGTTCGGGCGGCGTCCCGCCAGCCGCTGGAGCGGAATTGTCCTGCACAAGGAATTATTTTGTTCATCCCGTGAGGCGGCGAGACGCCGCCTCGACAGCCGGCGAGACGCCGGCGCTACGAAAGAGCTTCAGCAGGCCAATTGATCGCGTTTCAATTTCAGCCCGTTAAGATTGCCGAGGACCGTCACGGCGATGGATTCGGTCTGGAAGAACTCATTTGCCAACTCGGTCAACTGCTCGACCGTAACCTTCTCGATGCGCTCGATCAGTTCGTCGAGCGTGTAGAAGTGGTCGAAGTACATTTCCTGGCGGGCCAGGTTGGACATGCGAGCGCTCGAGGACTCCAGCGACAGCATCAGGCTGCCTTTCAGCTGGTCCTTGGAGCGGCGCAATTCGTCGGCGGGAACAGCTTCAAGCTTGAGCTTGCGGAACTCGGAGACCACCGACTGCACAACTTTTCCCGCAGACTCGCGCGAAGTTCCGGCATAAACCGATAAGCATCCGGTATCGCGGTAGGGCGATAAATCGCTGTAGATGGCGTAGGCCAGACCCTGGCGTTCGCGAATGTTCTGAAACAAGCGCGAGCTCATGCCGCCGCCGAGCAATGTATTCAATATGTAGGAAGCATGCCGGTTTTCGTGGGCGATGGGATGAGACGGCACACCCACGCAGATCTGCACCTGCTCCAGCGACTTCTTGTTGCGCATGATGATGCGAGGCGCAATCGTGGGCGGCGAACCGTGGAAGCCGTTCTTGACCGGCTTCATGTGCGCGAAGTGTTTGGCCACCAGCTCCACGAAGTGCTCGTGTTTCAGATGACCGGCGGCGGAGATGATCATGTTTCCGGGCGCAAAACGCTGCTTGTAGAAATCCAGCACCGGATCGCGCTCGAATTTCCTGACTGTGTCTTTCGTCCCGAGGATGGGTTTGCCCAAGGGATGATCTTTCCAGAAATTCTGGGTGAAGATTTCGTGGACCAGGTAGTCGGGATTGTCCTCGTCCATCTTTATTTCTTCGAGGATGACGCCCCGCTCGCGCCCGATGTCGTTGGCATCGAAGACCGGGTTCAGCACCAGGTCGCTGAGGACCTCAATGGCGATGGGCAGATGTTCGTCCAGCACTTTGACGTTAAAGCCGATGCATTCCTTGGCGGTAAAGGCGTCCATGTTGCCGCCGATGGAATCGACCTGGCGGGCGATTTCTTCCGCGCTGCGGTTCTTCGTGCCCTTGAACACCATGTGTTCGATGAAGTGCGAAATGCCGTTCCACTGCAAGTCTTCATCGCGGGAGCCGGTCTTGATCCAGATCCCGATCGAGGCGGAGCGAAT
>DATGYF010000480.1:0-4799 GCA_035298145.1 Terriglobales bacterium
GACTGAAATAAAAAGACCGCCCTGGCAAAGGGGCGGCCTTCTTTTTAGGGAGAATAGTTCCAACGGGGCAAAAATCCGTCAAAACTTTCTGGCGAAATCTTATGAGCCGAAAAAGGGGGGTGTCAAGGAATTTTTGGGAAATAAATATCTTTGGATTCAATAACTTACAAAATAGGTTAACACAGCTGTATTGCCCGCCATTTTTAGTCTTTGACCGCTTTTACTCTCCTAAATGGCTTTGATTGATGGGCTTACCTTAGAATCGGCGGCCTCGCCCTGACCCTCGGACAGATTCAGGGAGATGAAATCGCTGGGGGTCTCGCGGTGCAACACCCGTTCCGGCAAAATGCGGTTGAAAAAGATGCGAATTCCTCCGAATGCCAGCCCCGCCACAGCCGCGAACACGATCAGAATCCCGCACAAAAGGAAAACGTTCAACAACAGGTTGGCGAGACTGTTTTTCTTGCCCTGAAATGTGTTTTCGTTCCAGGTGACATCAGCTTCGTAGTTCACCGCACTCAACAGAGCGCGCGCCTCACTCTGCGAAACCGCGCCGGTGGCAATCGCCACGATGGGACCGGTGCGCTTATCGAACATCGGTCCTGCAATCGCGATCGGACTTCCGGATTGCGGCTGAGCATTGGGCTGGTTGGCGGCATCGATGCGGCGCAGATGTTCGGCGGCCAGTTGCGGCGTGGGATAGGCGATCAGCATCAGTGTGCCCACTCCGCTGGAAGTCTGGTAGGCGCCCAGGGCCACTTCAGCACTGGCGTTAAAGTCCACTAACTGCGCGGTGAGGGGCGCGCCGATCTTGTCCAGGCCCACCGGTCCCATCACGTATTTCGCGGTGTTCTTCACGTAACCCGACTTGGGAAGATAGGCTGGCAGGCTGGGTAGGTTGCCGGCATTCCCGACAGGTAAAGGCAGCGCCTGCGACAGTTCCCGCAGGGAGGCGGCGGACATGGCGGTGAGCTTCTCGAATACCGCGTCCACCAGGATGTTGCCGCGATAAAAAAGCACTCGCTCGTTCAGCGACGAACCCAGGTCCGGGATCGACTCCTGACGCATTTGCGGCAGCTTGTAATAGGTGAATGCTCCGTAGGCGCCGCTGGCGTCGGCGAAGCGGATGGCTTTGAGAGCGACCTTGCGTCCGTCCTCTGCGGTGTAGGTGCCGGATTCGAAGTCCGTCAGACCGTATTCCTTAAGCAGGTCAGCGTTGACGCCATCAGCCACCGCCGGATCTTTGCTGCTCCGAATCGAGCCCGAGATATGCCATCCAGCAAATTGCGCAGGAAGAATCGACGAGGATGCTGGGGCTGAAGTGGCTGGTGTGGCTGGTGTGGTTGGTGTGGCTGGTGTGGCCGCGGGCGACTCGCCCGCGAAAGCAACGCCCACGCTCAATGCCAACAAAACGAGAACGGAAGTGAATCGGCGAACCATAATCAGGCAGGGAAGGAAAGGGGCCCTGTAATGCTTAGACTACAGAGGGAGGCGGAAAGTTTCCATCAGGGAGGCTCCTGGAGCTGTGGTGTTCTTTGCGTCCTTCGCGGCCCAGGATTTTCGGCCACGCCCGCAAGATCAAACCTTTTTAACCGCAAAGTGCGCAAAGGACCACCGCAAAGGACGCAAAGGACAAGCTACTGGCTCTCGTCTCTATCAATCTTGCTGGCGACTTTGACTCCACTCAAGCCGCTCACATACTTCGATATTCCCCGATAGAGAGATTCGGCGATGCGCTGGCGATAGTCGGGCGTCCGCAGCCGGCGCTCGTCGCCCGGGTTGCTGACAAACGAAATCTCGGCCAGAATCGACGGCATGTTGGCCCCGATGAGCACGATGAACGGGGCCTTCTTGACTCCGCGATCGCGGATGCCGGGGCTCTTCGCGGCCAGGCCGCTGTGCAGGGCGCGCTGCACGTTGGAGGCAAACTCGCGCGATTCCTCAATCTTCTCCTTCAACGCGATCTTCTTCACCAGGTCCTGAAGCTCGTGGATGGATTTATCCGAGGCCGCATTTTCGCGCGCCGCCACATCCAATGCCTCCGCCGACGAGGTGAAGTTCAGGTAATAGGTCTCCACGCCCCGTGCGTCCGGATCGCGGCTGGAGTTGGCGTGGATGGAAACGAACAGGTCCGCCTGCTCCTGATTGGCGATCGAGGTGCGAGTTTCCAGCGGAATAAAGGTGTCGTCTTTGCGGGTATAAACAACGTCGGCGCCCAGCCGGGCCTGCAGCAGCTTGCCCAACCGCCGCCCCACATCGAGCACCAGATCTTTTTCCTCCAGGCCGTTCGGACCGATTGTTCCAGTATCGTGTCCGCCATGGCCGGGGTCGATCACGATTTTGCCGATCTTCAATCCCAGGGCGCGGATCAGCGAGCGGTCACCGTTGGCCGTGGGCGAGGCTTCGCGGACATCGGGAAAAATCACCGGCGGTTTGCTCTTGCTGCGGCTGGAGCCTTTGACCGCCCTGGGCCGGGTCAGCGTCGTCGCGGCCCGGGTTTGAGGCTTGATCTCCGGCGGATCGAGTTTGGCGACCGTAGCCGGGCTGGGGTCGTCGTCATCGTCCGCGTCCACCACTATTCTTTTGGTGCCGGCGTCGCTGGCTACACTGGCCGGAGAGGCGGGCTTTTTGGTGCTGTCCTTCCCTTGTGGCTTGCCTTCTGCCACCGCGGGTGCCGCCATTTTCACGGGCTTTTCGTCCGTTGCTTTCCCGTCCGGGCCGGCCGGATCATGGCCGTCCGCTGCGCCAACGTTCGCCTGACCGTTCCTGGCTTGCGTGTCGGGGTGAATGTCCTTGCTGTGAACATCGATGATCAGGCGCGGCGGATCGGTGAGCAAGAAGGTCGTGTAGTCGGAACGCTCCTCGACTTCCAGAACGATGCGGGCGGTTCCCGGCTGGAACTGCGCCACCCTGATCTTTTTCAGTAGCCCATCATCCACGTCGAAGGTCTTGCCCAGCAGCGTCGAAGTCAGGTTGGTGTCGAGCAGATCAAAAAAGATCCGCTCGGGATTATCGATGCGCTGGGCATCGAACTTTATGTCTCTTTCCAGGCCAATGGCGACCCGGGTGTAGCCCGGCTTGGACCAGTGACGAACGCTGGTGACGTGCGCCACCTTGCGATCCGCGTCTTCTGCGTCAGGCTTGGGCGCTGCATTTTCAGCCGCCGCGGGTTTGAGACTCTGGCCGGAGTTTGGCTTCCCGGAGCGCGTCTTGGGGGCGCTGGAGTCGTCGTCCGAATCGTCCGCGTCCTTTGACCGCAACCCTGCTTGCTGCACCGGTTCTGCCAGCGCCTTCCGGGCCTCGCTGGCCAGATGGTGGTGGGGATAACGGTGGAGAAATTCCTCGAAAACCTGTTTGGCCTGGGCCTGGTCTTTCAGATCATCCTGATAAATCTGGCCCATGCTGAAGAGGGCATCGACGCGGTCACGGCTTCCAGGGTATTCGCGGCGCAGAAACTTGTACTGGCCGATGGCCGAGCGCAAGGCCTTGTCATCGTTAAAGCGCCGGCCCATCTCCGTCAGCAGTTCGGCCACGGCGACTACGCTCGGGTCTGCCTTGGAGCAAGTCGGAGAACCGTAGTACACGCGCCGGTAGGCTGCGATCACGCGCTCGTATTCGCGGCGGCTCTGCTGGGCGGAGGGAAGATTGTTCAGGGCCTCGCGCATGCGCTCTGCGGTGGAGTATTGGGTGCGCGCCCAGGCCTCGGACTTGCCCCGTGCCTGCAACGGCAGCACCGGGAGCAACAGCAGAAGCAGGGCCGCACCCAGACGCCTTGCGCGTTGGCTTCGATCGGAGTTCTTCAATTTTCCAGCCTGTTGTCGCCTAAGCCCGTAGCCGCGTCACTCGTGAGAGCGGTATTCCATTGCTTACCCTGCTACAGATGCCGGTTTCTCAGTCGGTGTTGCTGAAGTTTAGGACGCCCCGGTCATCCCGTGTGACCCGCACAGGCTCGCGCACCGGGCTGCCCAGAATGCGATAGCTGGCATCGCTCCCGCCGTAATAGATCTGGGTGATACGCTTCACGTAGTTACGGGTCTCCCGGAAGTGCGGTATGCCCGCGCTTCGCGCGACTGCGCCGGCGCCGGCGTTGTAGGCCGCCAGGCTCAGCTTGACGTCGCCACCATAGCTTTCCATCAACCGCTTAAGATGGCGGACGCCCGCATCCACGTTCTGCTGGGGATCGAAGGGGTTGACCACGTTCAGGCTCCGCGCGGTCTGTGGCATCAGTTGCATCAGCCCCATTGCCCCGGTGCGGGAGACCGCGTTGGGGTTGAAGTTCGATTCCACCTTGATGACCGCGCGCACCAGACTGGGATCCACATTGTGCCGGGCCGCAGCCTGATCGATGGCGGCATCGATCTGCTGCTGCGTAAAGGGCTTGCCCCGCATGTAACTGGAAACATCCTGCGAGTTGCTGACTTCAGCAGCGGCCGAGCGCGCCGCCCGGACATTGGCGGATGGAACTGGCTTCCAGCGGTGGGCCGTGGGACTCCAGTACATCAACCCGCTGCTTTGGACCGCAGGTGTGGTTAACCGTTTTGGGGCTACGGGACCTTCGTCATTGACGTACACTTTGCGTCCCGAACCGTCAACGCTGGTGGTGATGCGTGCGGCACCGGCCTGCGCCCGCAAATATGGCGTAGAGGTAGTGAAAGAAAGGAAGGTCGCGAGTACGGGACTTGCCATCAGGGCGATTTGCAGGCGTTTTCGCATAGCCGGGTTTGGTGCTTGCGCGCGGACAAGCAAATACCCGCGCCTACCTACCCGGAACCTGACGGAGAAACATCTACCAGAGTGAA
>DATGYF010000481.1:0-6871 GCA_035298145.1 Terriglobales bacterium
TGTGGAGTGCTGGCGCAGAATTCATCCCGTCCTATGGCGGTTCATCTTTCACCGGCCGCGATTGCCGCATTTCAAAAGATCGATGCTGAGCACATTCGCGCTCATGTCCGCTTCCTGTCGCACGACCTCCTCGAAGGGCGCGGCACCGGGCAGCGCGGCGGCGATATTGCAGCGGAGTACATCGCTACACAATTCGCCCTGGATGGCCTGAAGCCCGCCGGCGACAACGGCACTTACATGCAGAAGGTCCCCATGGTCGGCATCACGCTTGCGCCGGATACTACATTTTCACTGGTCCCCAACAAGGGGCGCGCCCGGGAACTCAAGCTGCTCTCCGAATATGTGGCTCAGGATGAAACTCAACAGCCGGATTCAACCGTGAATGCAGAGATCGTTTATGTGGGCTACGGCATTGAGGCCCCCGAATATCAGTGGGACGACTACAAGGGCGTTGACGTGAAAGGCAAAGTCCTGTTGATGCTGGTGAACGAGCCCACCTCCGACGATCCCAAGTTCTTCAAGGGCAAGGCGCTCACTTACTATGGCCGCTGGACATATAAGTACGAGGAGGCCGCGCGCAAGGGTGCGGTGGGCGCGATCCTGATTCACCAGACCGAAATGGCGAGTTATCCCTGGGAGGTGGTACGCAACTCGAATTCGGGCGAGGAGTCCCATCTCCAGCTGGACGGTTCGCCCAAACTGAAAGTCGCCTCCTGGATTCATCTTGATGTTGCCAAAGAACTGGCCGCCATGGCGGGCACGGATGTGGCCCAGATGATGGCGCAGGCGCGCTCGAGGGACTTCCATCCCGTGCCGCTTCCGGTGAAACTGCAAGCCCATATGATCAGTAAGGTGCGACCGTTCGAGTCCAACAACGTGATTGCCATGCTGCCCGGCTCCGACGCGAAGTTGAAGACTGAAGCGGTCATGTACACCGCCCACTATGATCACCTGGGCATTCGTCCCGACATGCCGGGCGACAACATCTACAACGGCGCCGACGACAACGCGACCGGATGCGGCATCCTGCTGGAAATGGCCCACGCCTACGCAATGGCAGCGCAAAGGCCGCGGCGTTCCATCCTGTTTGCCTCTGTGACTGCGGAGGAACAGGGCCTGCTGGGGTCGGAATATCTGGGTAAACATCCGCCGATTCCAGCCGGGAGGATCGCTCTCGATTTGAATTTTGACGACATTCCGCCGCTCGGCGCTCCAGAGGAAGTGGAAGTGTCGGGCAGCGAGCGCACTACCTTCTACCCGACGGTGCAGGCGCTGGCTCAGGAATTTCGGCTGGCGATTCGTCCCGATTCGCATCCCGAGGCGGGACACTATTACCGCTCCGATCATTTCAGCCTGGCCCGGGTGGGCATTCCCGCGTTTTCCATCAATGAAGGCGTCAAGTACAAAGGCCGCGACGCGGCATGGGGGATGCAGCAGGCCAACGAATATACCGAGAAGCACTATCACCAGCCCAGCGATGAATATCATGCCGACTCGGATTTCACCGGCGATGCGGTGATGGCCCGCTTCGGCTTTGCCCTGGGATGGCAGGCTGCCAGTTTGCCCAAGGTGGTGGGCTGGCAAAAGGGCGATGAGTTCGAGGCGGCCCGACTGAAGAGCGGTACGAACTGACGAACTTTGCGTGTGTAGTCGCGGGCGACTCGCCCGCGTTTGGCAAAGACGGGCGCGCCCGTCCTCCATTTCATTTCATTCAGCTCAGCCTTCCATAACTTTGATGGTAGGGCTGAGAATGAGCGTGGGTTCGGTTACACGTTGCACATCATCCGCGGTCAGCCCGGGAGCCACTTCTTCCAGCACCAGTCCGGTTGGGGTCACTTGGATCAGCGCCATTTCGGTGACGATCGTATGCACGACTTTTACTCCGGTCAGGGGCAGGGTGCACTTCTTCAGGATCTTGGGCTGAGAATCTTTGGTGGTGTGCTCCATGGCCACGATCACGCGGCGCGCGCTCGCCACCAGGTCCATGGCGCCACCCATGCCTTTGACCATTTTGCCGGGTATCATCCAGTTGGCCAGGTTGCCTTCCTCATCCACTTCCATGGCCCCCAGCACGCTCAGATCAATGTGGCCGCCGCGAATCATGGCGAATGAGTCGGCGCTGGAAAAATACGCCGTACCCTTCATTTCGCTGACCGTTTCCTTGCCGGCATTGATCAGATCGCAATCTTCCTCACCCTCGATGGGATAGGGACCAATGCCGAGCATTCCATTTTCCGACTGGAGAATCACGTCCATGCTCGGCGGCACATGGTTGGCCACCAGCGTTGGCATGCCGATGCCGAGATTGACATAGAAGCCGTCGCGCAGTTCGCGGGCAATCCGCTTCACGATGCATTCGCGTTTGTCGGTATCTTTCATAAGAGCAGTCGTCGGTCGTCAGTCATCGGTCGTCAGCATCAAAGCTCATTGTCCAGGGCGCAACAATGGCCGCCGACGACCATTTCACGACCGACCACCGACGACTGACGACTATCCTCTCTTCCTTACCGTTCTGCGCTCGATTTTTCTTTCGAAAAGTTCTCCTTGAAAAATCCGCTGCACGTAAACGCTGGGGGTGTGAATCAGGTCGGGCTCCAGTTCACCGACCTCGACCAGGTGCTCAACTTCTGCAATCGTCACCTTGGCGGCAGTGGCCATCATGGGATTAAAATTGCGCGCCGTCTTGCGATACACCAGGTTGCCCCACTTGTCGCCCTTCCATGCTTTTACAAAGGCAAAATCCGCCTTCAGGGCGCGCTCCATCAGATAGGGGCGTCCGTCGAACTCGCGGGTCTCTTTGTTTTCGGCGATGATCGTGCCTACGCCGGTAGGGGTATAGAAGGCAGGAATGCCGGCGCCGCCGGCGCGAATCCGCTCGGAAAAAGTTCCCTGCGGCACCAGGTCCAACTCCAGCTTGCGCTGCAGGACCAGTTGCTCGAGCAGTTTGTTTTCCCCCACGTAGGTCCCGATGTGTTTGACAATCTGGCCGGCCGCCAGCAGGAGCCCGTTGCCCAAGCCATCCACGCCTACGTTATTGCTGATGGTGGTGAGGTTCTTCACTCCCTTGCGGACCAGGGCGCGGACCAGATTTTCCGGAATGCCACAAAGTCCGAATCCACCAATCATGATGGTGGCGCCATCGGGGATGTCCTTGATGGCCTCGTCGGCACTGGCTACGACTTTGTTCATCGGAGGTTCACTTGCGGAACCCAGAATTCTAAATGAAAATCAGCAAGAACCAACCACGGACGCACAAAGACACCGAGAAATTTCATTTTTTGGTTTTCTCTGCGTCTCTATGCCTCTGTGGTGAGGTTTTTCTCAGATGATGGGCCCGCTCGAACTCCAGCGCCAGTTCGCGCGTGTCCAGATTTTCCCGGATGTGCGCCAGGCGCTGTTCCAGCTTCAGCAGGGCCTGCCGGATATTCTTTTTGTTGGTAAGCGCGACGTCGCGCCACATCGAGTACGGACTGGCGGAAATGCGCGTCATCTCGCGCAGGGCGCGCCCTCCGGTTTCGAGCAGCGGAGCGTTCTCGCCATACTCATCCACCAGAGTCGCGGCCAGTGCAGTCGAGATCAGCTGCGGCAAGTGGCTGATCCAGGCACAGAGCTGGTCATGCGCATCGGCATCCATGCTGGCTACACCTGCGCCGATTTGTTCCACCCATTCCAGAAACTCCCCACTCAAGCCTTCGAATATTTCCTGTCCGGGAGCCGGCGTAACAAACCACACCGCACCCTGAAACAAATCAGGGTCGGCGGCCTCGACTCCTGATTGTTCTTTCCCCGCCATGGGATGTCCGGCGAGATAACGCCGGCCAACGTTTTTGCCGAAGATGGCGGTCGCGCGGGCCAGAACCTCACCTTTGGTGCTTCCCACGTCAGTCATCAGAGTCTTCGGCGCCATAGCAGGGCCCAGGCGTCCGATCAGTTCAACGATTGCGCCCACCGGCGCCGCCAGCACCACCACCTGGCTGCCTCGCACGGCATCAGCGGGATCGGTATGGCCCTCATCAATCGCGCCTTTGTCCCGCGCCTGCTCCAGCACCGGGGCGCGGTCGCAGCCGACGATCCGGCCAGCGAAGCGCCGTTTCTTCAAGGCCAGCCCGAAGGAGCTGCCGATGAGGCCCGTGCCGATGATGGTGATTTGGCGAATTGCCATGCGGATCAACCGCCGAGAGCGCCGAGATCGCAGAGAATAAAACTTGTAAACCTGGCGCCCACTGCGCTCCCGGTGGTGGAAATCAAGCTACTTTGCGCCCCACGGCCGGAGCGATCATGCGCAACTCGTCCATGAGTTTGGCAAACTGATCGGGAAACAGCGACTGGGCGCCGTCGGACAACGCCTTGTCCGGATCGTGGTGCACTTCGATCAAAAGAGCGTCCGCGCCCGCGGCCAGCGAGGCCCGGGCCATGGGCGGCACCTTGTCGCGCAGTCCCGTGCCATGCGACGGATCGGAAGTCATGGGCAGGTGCGACAGTTTCTTGATGATCGGAATCGCCGACACGTCCAGCGTGTTGCGGGTATAGGTTTCGAAAGTGCGGATACCGCGTTCACACAGAATCACGTCGTAGTTTCCGCCCGCCATGATGTATTCGGCGGAGAGCAGCAACTCTTCGAGCGTGGCCGCGATGCCGCGCTTGAGCAGGACCGGTTTTTTTACCTTGCCCAGTTCGCGCAGCAGATTGAAGTTCTGCATATTGCGCGCGCCCACCTGGAAAATATCGATGTAGGGCAGCATGAGCCCGATCTGCGAGATTTCCATGACCTCGCTGATCACCAGCATGTTGAAGTGATCTCCGGCCTGGCGCAAAAGCTTGAGCCCTTCCTCGCCCATTCCCTGAAATGAATATGGAGAGGAACGCGGCTTGAAGGCGCCGCCGCGCAGGACCCGCGCACCCGCCTTCGCGACCTGTTCCGCCACGGTAAAAAGCTGCTGCTTCGATTCCACCGAGCAGGGCCCGGCCATCACGACTACCTGGTCGCCGCCGATCTGCACCCCGCGCGCCAGTTCGACGATCGTTCCCTGGGGACGAAAACTGCGCCCCGCCAGCTTGTAGGGTGCGCTGATGCGGTGAACGTGCTCCACCCCGGAGAGGACTTCAAGATTGCGCGTGTCAAAATCCACGCGCGCGCCCACCGCGGCCAGCACGGTCTGGCGCTCACCCGTAGTACGGTGCACGGAGAAGCCCATCCGGACCAGGTGTTCTACCACCTGCTGGATCTGCTCATCGGTCGCCGATTCCTGCATTGCAACGATCATAAGAAGCTGTCAGCCCTCAGCTGTCAGCTATCAGCGAAACCGTTGTGACTGACGGCTGATAGCTGATGGCTGAAAGCTGCCTTCAGTCATTCACATCGTTATCCAGTTCCGTATCGCCTCCGCCATCGGCGGCGGCCCGGGGCGCGATTTCCTGCTGCTGGATTCCGCGCATGATATCCATGATGCGCTCAAAAATGCGGAGCAAGTCGCGGTCCGGCAAGGGGCCCGGATTCACGCTCCGTACATTGTCGAATACCTTGCGCTCGCGGTCGGGCTCGTAAATGGGCATGCCGGCAGTCAGCTTCAACTTGCCGATTTCGTGAGCGGCCTGGGCGCGCTGGCTCAACAATTCCACCAGCTTGCGGTCCAGATCGTCGATCTTCTTGCGCCAGTCGGAAATGTCCATAGCCCTCAGCCGTCAGCTCTCAGCTAAAATCGCCGTATCATGATTGAGTGGATGGCGAGCGAAGACGACTCCCCGCCAAATCAATAACTGTTTATCTCGTGACTGACGACTGACGACCGACGACTGAAAGCTGCTTTACAAATTGTGCCACACTCTCCGCTTCTTTGCCCGGATTGCGTTCAACGATCTCGACGATCGCGCTGCCCACCACCGCCGCGTCGGCAAATTTTCCCACTGCTCTGCATTGCTCCGCAGTGGATATGCCAAACCCTACCGCGAGCGGCAAGTCAGTATACCTGCGCAAGCGGGCCACCAGTTTGGGCGCGTCTTCCGGCATCTTCTGGCGGGCCCCGGTCACTCCGGTTCGCGAAACCGCGTACACGAATCCACTGGAGGCCTGGGCAATCTGTTTGAGTCGCGCATCCGTGCTGGTGGGCGCGGCCAGAAACACGGTTGCAAGATTCCTGTTGTGCATCTCGGACAGATATTCGCCTGATTCTTCCACCGGCAAGTCGGTGATCAGCGCGCCATCCACACAGGCGTCCTCGGCGGCGGCCGCGAAATTCTTTATTCCCATGCGCAACACCGGATTCAGATAGGTGAAGATGATGAGTCCGGCCTGCGACTTCTTTCGGATTTGGCTGGCCAGGTGCAGCACCTGCAGGAGGGAAGTCCCGTGGCGGAGCGCTCTTTCGCTGGCTCGTTGAATGACCGGCCCGTCGGCGACGGGATCGCTGAACGGAACGCCCAGTTCGATGACCTCGGCGCCGGCTTCAATGGCAGCCAGGGCGATGTCCAGCGTGGTCGCAAGATCAGGGTCGCCGCAAGTGAGATAGGCGACGAGAGCGGGACGGTTTTGGAATCGCAGAGGCATCGATAACAGGACAACAGAAAAGCACTTCTCAAAATTCCTCAATGACTCAATTCTTCAAGCTCATTCCAGCTTCAGGTTCTCGCGCAGGATTCCAATGTCCTTGTCGCCTCGTCCGGAAACGTTCACGATCACGACATCCGACTTCTTCATCCTGGGAGCGCGCTTGATCGCCTCCGCGACCGCATGAGCGGATTCCATTGCCGGAATGATACCCTCCATTCTGGCCAGCACAGTGCAGGCTTCGAGCGCTTCCTGGTCATTCGCCGAAACGTATTGCGCGCGGCCCGTGTCCTTCAGCCAGGCGTGTTCCGGGCCAATCGAAGGATA
>DATGYF010000482.1:0-3083 GCA_035298145.1 Terriglobales bacterium
CGTGATGGTCTTCGAGCCCATCGCGCCCCAGTTCGAAAGAAGAGCCGAGGCCCAGGTGCTGGCTGCAATCGCCACGCGCCAGCAATTTTCCCCGACCGACAAGAAGGCCTTTCAGATGTTCGGGCGCGACGAATTTCGCCCTGTGATCGACGGCCTCACTATCGGGCTGCAGGTGCTGCTTACATTCGTGGGAACATTGACCCTGGGCATCGGCGGCGTCGGAGTCATGAATATCATGCTGGTGTCGGTGGATGAACGCATCCGGGAGATCGGTCTGCGCCGGGCGCTGGGGGCGAAGAAGTGGCAGATCAAACTGCAGTTCCTGGCGGAAACCCTGCTCATCATGTTGCTGGGCGGGGCCGCGGGTGTCCTGCTGTCCTACGCGATTGCCGCTGCCGTCGGCACGCTGCCCCTGATGGGCCCGTTGTTTGAAGACGATTCCGGCAAGGCCGATATCCATTTGCGGATTTCCATGGCGACGGTCATGCTCTCCACCCTGGTGTTGCTGGCCGTGGGAGTGGTCAGTGGGATGGTGCCGGCTCTGCGTGCCTCAAAGCTCGATCCCGTGGAGGCGCTGCGGTACGAATGAGAAGCAGATTGCAGATTCGAGATTGCAGATTGAAAACCGTCCGTTCACTAGACCTTGGAGGTGCGGGATATTCAATTCTGAAATCTGCAATCTGAAATCTCCAATGCCCCCAGTACCAAGAATCCCATTGACCCAACCCCCGCTTCGCAGTACCTTGCTGCGAACCACGATCTTCTGAGGTGCAATTTGCCGATTTCCGCCGTGGATGCGATTACTCCGGCATTCGAGCATGCCCGGCAGCAATTGCTGCGGCCCTTCCGGGCCGGGCAGTGGGCCAAACTGGCGCTGGTCGGTCTGCTGGCCGGCGAAATGGGCTCGGGCGGCGGGGGCGGCTGCAATCCGGGCAGCTTCCGGATGCCACACCCGGATAGTTCACAGCGTCTTCTGGGAAGCGCGCTGCCCTCCATCAACCCTGCGCTTACCGCCTCGCTGATCGCGGTACTCATCGTCACCGGGCTGGTGCTGTTCGTTCTGTTCATCTACGTGAACAGCGTGATGCGCTTCGTGCTCTTCGACAGCGTTGTCGCGAAAGAGTGCCGCATTGGGCAGAGCTGGATGCGGCGCCAGGGGCCGGGACGGCGTTTTTTTGTCTGGCAGATTCTGCTGGCCCTGGCTTCGACAATGGGTTTCACCATTCTGATCGGGATCCCGGCGGGCTTCGCTTTCCTTGTAGGCTGGCTCAGAGAGCCCAAGGCGCACATGGTTCCCCTGATTCTGGGCGGGTTGGTTTTGTTTTTTGTGCTACTGCTTTTTGTTGTAGTGCTGCTGGTGGTACACGTAATGACCAAGGATTTTGTCGTTCCGCAAATGGCGCTGGAAGATCTCGGCGCGATCGAGGGATGGCGGCGGCTGTGGCCACGGATCAAGGGCGAGATGGGCGGCTATGCCGCTTACATTGGAATGAAGATCGTGATGGCGATCGGCGCCGCGATCATTCTCGGCATCGTGTCGGCCATCGTCTTCCTGCTGTTTCTGATTCCGGTCGCGGGATTGGGCGCGGTGGCCGTGATCGGAGGCATGGCGGCAGGACTCACCTGGAACCTCTACACCATCACGCTTGCGGTGGTGGTCGGATCGATTGCGATTTTTTCCTTGCTCTACATTATGTCTTTGGTCTCGGTGCCCGCTGTGGTGTTCTTTCCCGCTTATTCCATCTACTTTTTTGCTGCGCGTTATCCGGCGCTGAGCGCGGTTTTATATCCTGCGCCGCCACCTGTGGCGCCGCCGCCTCCCGACCCGCCGCCGTTGCTGCCTGTGCCTGAGCCGATCGGGTAGCAATCGACCTTCAATCGCGCGCCCGGTTCTTGATCCAGATGGGCGTGCCCAGAAAGCCAAAGGCTTTGCGAATCTGGTTTTCCAGGAAGCGCTGGTAGGCAAAGTGCAGCTTCACTTTGCGGTCGGTGAAGATGACGAAAGTGGGCGGGCCGACTGCGGCCTGGGTCATGTAGTAAATCCTGACTTGCTGGCGCGCCGGGACCGAGGCGCGCTCGAAATCCACGTGCTTGAGGAAGCGGTTCATTTCGCCTGTCCCGACACGTTTGCGGCGTTCCGTGGCGACCTCCACCAGTGTGGGAAATATTTTCTCCGTGCCTTTTCCGGTTGAGGCCGACACGAACAGGATGGGTGCATAGCTGAGAAATTTTAGCGCATACCGCAATCGTTCCTCGTATGCGGCGCGATCGCCGGGGCGTTTGCTTTCCTGCATGCGGGATGCCTTCGTCTGCCGGCCGGTGCGCTCCTTGCCGCTGAGCACCAGGTCCCACTTGTTCACGATAATAATCATGGAACGTCCACTCTCGTGGGCGTATCCGGCGATGGCGGCATCGAGCTGGCTCACACCTTCGGTGGCATCAATCACCAGCAGCGCGATGTCAGCGGCTTCCAGATGCTTGCGCGCCATCACTACGGAGAGTTTTTCCGCCACCAGGTGGGTCTTGCCTTTGCGGCGGATGCCGGCGGTATCGATAAATCGGAAGGATTTGCCGTTGTGCTCGACAATTTCATCGACCGCGTCACGCGTGGTCCCCGGGATAGGCGAGACGATGGACCGCTCGGCGCCGGTCAGCCGGTTCAGCAACGTGGATTTGCCCACATTGGGATGTCCGATGATCGCCACCTTGGTTTCGTGAGCTTGGGTCTCATGAGACCGGGCTTGATCGTCCTCGGCTTCCTCTGCGTCCTCCGTGTCCTCAGTGGTTAATTGAGGGTTCGATGGCAGAATTTCCAGGATGGCATCCAGCAGGTCGTCGAGCCCGCGGGCGTTTTCGGCGGAGATAGGAAACAGCTTGCGGATTCCGAGACGATGAAACTCGTCGGTCAGGCTCTGCTGCTTTTCGGTATCAACTTTGTTGACCGCGAGGAAGAGCGGTTTGCCGGAGCGGATCAACTGGCGGGCCAGTTCAATATCGGGGGACGCCATTTCGGTGCGGCCGTCCACCACCATGATAACGGCATCGGCTTCCTGGAGAGCGACTCTGGCCTGGCGGAAAATTTC
>DATGYF010000483.1:0-2920 GCA_035298145.1 Terriglobales bacterium
CAAGCCGGGCGCGACGGTGGCCCAGGCTCTCGACGACGCTAATCGGGTTGCGCCCAATATCTATTTCAACCTGAAATACCCCCAGACGCTGGGCCGTTACAAAGGCAATCTCATTCCCGTCCCGCTGAAGGATTACGTTACGGGCAAACTACACCGCTCGCTGCTTGCGTTATGGTGCGCGGTAGGCGCGATCCTGCTGATCGCCTGCGTGAACCTCTCCAATTTGCTTCTGGCTCGCGCCGCCGCGCGCGCCAAGGAGTTTGCGGTCCGCGGCGCGCTCGGAGCAAGCCGCAGCCGCATCGTGCGCCAGTTGCTTATGGAAAGCCTCCTGCTTTCCTCCGCGGGCGCGGCCCTTGGGCTCGGTATGGCCTTCGTCCTGATCGCGTGGCTGGCGCACCAGGGATCGCTCGCCCTGCCTCTGCTTAGCACCCTGCGCATCGACAGTCAGGCCCTGGGCTGGACCGTTCTGATAGCGATCCTCACGGCCGTGATCTTCGGCCTGCTTCCGGGCCTAAGGATGGCCGGCGGCAACCTTCAGGAGATGCTCAAAGACTCCAGCGCTGGCGCGGGCCTGGGCCGTAAGCACGAGCGCATCCGCGCCGCATTGGTCGTCTCCGAGATTGCCCTGGCTTGCGTGTTGCTGGTAAGTGCAGGCTTGTTGCTGCGCAGCTTTCTCAAAGTGCTGGACGTGGACCTGGGCTTCCAGCCCGACCTCGCCGCCTCTATAAAAGTGGATTACGACGACACAGCCGCTTCCGCTGACGCCAGCGTCGCCAAACGAAGCGCCATCTTCCAGCAGATTCTTGCGCGCGTCAGCGCGCTGCCCGGCGTGGAAGCCGCAGGCATGGCAGATTTTCTTCCTCTCGGACCCAATCGCTCATGGGACGTGCCCGTACCCCAGGGAAAGACTTTCGCCCCCGGCGAACTTCCAGAACCGCTGGTGTACGTGATCACTCCGGGATTCATCCGCGCCATGGGCATTCGCCTGCAAGGGCGAGATTTCACCTGGGCCGATGGGCCACAGAGCGAAAGAGTTGTCATGATCAATGCCTCTGCGGCCCGCATCTACTGGCCGGGTGAAGACGCGGTGGGCAAGGTCCTCATGCGCGACAAAGAGGAAGACCATGTTGTCGGAGTGGTGGACGACGTCCACCAGGAGAACGTGGAGGGCGGGCCGGGCTCGCAGATCTACTATCCGGCACTGCAGCAGCAGCCGGAAGGCGCGCAACTGGTCATTCGCAGTGGCATGCCCCCCGCGGCCCTTGCCTCGAGTGTGCTCCACGCCCTGCGCGAGCTGAACCCCAATCAACCGGCCGCCGAGTTCCGGCCCATCCGGGCGATCGTTGACCGCGCCGTCTCCCCGCGCCGCTTTTTCATGATCCTGGTGGCTGCGTTTGCGGGTCTGGGCCTGTTGTTGGCCACGCTCGGGATCTACGGCGTCATTTCCTATTCGGTGACGCGGCAAACGTCGGAGATCGGGATACGCATAGCTCTGGGCGCCAGCACCAGCCGGGTGCAGCGCCAGATACTCGGCGGCACGCTGCGCCTGGCGCTTGCGGGCATGATGCTGGGCACACTGGCGGCGCTCGCCGTGGCCAGGGTAATCGCTTCGCTTTTGTTTGCCACGTCGCCATGGGATTTGCCGACCTTCCTCGGAATGGCCCTGGCGCTGCTGCTGGTTGCGATGATCTCCGGCTACATTCCCGCCCGGCGCGCTTCCTCCATCAACCCCATGGACGCATTGCGCAGCAATTGACCTTCAGGCACAGTACTGACCCCTCGGAAGTCGCCCTGCCAGAGTTAATTGCGCCTCCGGGCGGTTGCAGCTAGCATCTAACCAGAGACGCATGGCAACTGCCACCACGACCGCACCGGAACGACGTCCGCCTCGTATGGTTTACGGCGAGGTCCTCAGTTTTGCCTACGAGACTTTCCGCAGCAATAAGGTGCGTTTCGCACTGACTGCCCTCGGCATGGTCATCGGGACCGCTTCGCTGATCCTGGTGGTGACGATCGGCATGACTGGCAAGCAGTATGTGCTGCAACAGATCCAGTCGATCGGCACCAACCAGATTGAAGCGGAATACCAGAGCGGCGGACAGCGCGTTGCCAACGTCACACCCGACCCGCTCACCATCGACGACCTCAAGGCAGCGCAGGAGCAAGTGCCAGGCATCGTCGCGGCATCGCCGGTGGTTTCTCTCGGCGAGCGCATTCCGGTGGGCGGCGGCAAGGAACGCGACATCTCCGTGCTTGGCGTCTTCCCCGATTACAAGATCGTGCGCAACCTGGTGGTCAGCACGGGACGGTTTTTCGACAGCAAAGACGAGCAGGAACACACCAAAGTGGGAGTGATTACCCAAAAAATGGCCGAGGAGCTTTACGGATCGCAGCAAGAGGCCATCGGCAAGACTATCAAGCTGACCGGGCTGCCTTTCACCATCGTGGGCACCTTCCGGGAGCGTGTGGACACCTTCGGACAAACCGAAGTGGTTGACTACACCATGTTGATTCCATACACGGTGAGCCGCTACTTTACCGACACCCCGACGGTCAAACAGATCTATTTCTCGACCGCCGATCCCTCCATGGTTCAGCCGGCAACTGACCAGATTCGGCTGGTCATCAAGAGCCGGCACCGGGCCGAGTCGGTTTATAACGTGATGAATCTTACCCAACTGGTAGTCCTGGCGGAAAAAACCGCCAATGCTCTGACCCTGGTGCTGCTGCTGGTGGCGGCGGTGGTCCTGCTGGTCAGCGGTATTGGCATCATGAACATCATGCTGGCGACGGTCAGCTCCCGCATCCGGGAGATTGGCATCCGCAAGGCGCTGGGCGCCACCAACCGTGAAATACGCTTCCAGTTCCTGGCCGAGGCCATGACCATTTCGCTGGTGGGAGGCCTGATCGGCGTGGTCAT
>DATGYF010000484.1:0-1632 GCA_035298145.1 Terriglobales bacterium
TTTGTCTCGATCCCGAGATCTTTAAGAACAGCCTTAGCGACCTCGCTGTACTCTGAAGGACTCTCAATCGACTGGGTCCCTCCATTGCTCAGAAGCAGGCGCTTGCCTACGCGAAACTCGTTGCGCCGGGCGTGTCCGCCGAAGTCGTCGTGATTATCGAGAATGAGCACGCGGGATTTCGGGCCGGCCTGTTTGCGGTAAAAGTAAGCGGCTGCCAGACCGCTGATGCCGCCGCCCACGACAATCAGGTCGTAAGTCTCCCCTGTGTCGGCGGGACTTCCGGCGGTTTCCCAGAAAGTTCCATCGCGCAGGGCGTGAGCCACGTCAAAGGCGTCCGGCTGACTGCCTCTCATGCCCGTCAGAGCCGGCGGGTAGAATCCTGGGGGATGACCGCTGCCCCCAACCCCCTCCATGCCTGAAGCTGACCCTATCAGCCCAGCGCCGCCCAGCACGCCAATCCCTACAGCGACGCCGTTCAGAAAATCGCGGCGGGTAATGCGGCGGCCCATGCCGAGCTCGCGATCGCGTTTCTCCTGAATCATGATTTGAGTATATCGAGCTCACCACGAACCACGTAGGGGCGGGTGTCCTCACCCGCCCGCCGGGCGAAGCCCGGCAGGGTCTTCCCCTTTTTCCACCTGCAAACCCAAGGCGAGCTGCGCTCGCCTGCCCGGACGAGGACGTCCGGGCCTAGGTGGGTCGCGTTTGCCACGCTCCTTAACTGTCAACTCGCTGTGATCTGCTTCCGCAGCTTCCGGTTTATAGTCAGATCATGAGGGCAATTCTGGCAGGGGGCGGCACCGGCGGACACGTCATTCCCGCTCTGGCCATTGCCCACGAACTGCAGAAGCAGTACGGCGCAGAGGTATTGTTTATCGGCACGGCGCGCGGCATCGAGAACCGGCTGGTTCCAGCGGCGGGATTTCCCCTGCGGCTGGTCCAGGTGGGCGCCCTCAACAAAGTCAGCCTTAAGACCCGGCTGAAGACTTTGTTCGATCTTCCCCGGGCGGTCTGGGACGCTCGCCGCATCCTGGCTGAGTTCCAACCCGATATCGTCATCGGGGTGGGCGGATACGCCTCCGGCCCGGCCATGCTGGCAGCCATTCTGAGGGGAACTCCAACCCTGGCATTCGAACCCAACGTAGTCCCGGGCTTCGCCAATCGCATGGTGGCGAGGTGGGTTTCAGGAGCGGCGGTTCACTTTGAGCAGACCGCAGAATATTTCCGCAACGCTGAAGTTACAGGGGTGCCGGTTCGCGAGGCGTTTTTCCAGATCGCGCGGCGCACAACTGGGAACGCCAATCCTACACTGCTGGTTTTCGGCGGAAGCCAGGGGGCCAACGCCATCAACCAGGCCATGATTCAGTGTTTGCCGGAGCTGGTAAAGCAAATACCGGGCATCCACATCATCCATCAGACGGGCGAGCGTGGCTTCAGTGACGCGCAGGCCGCGTATCAGAAGGCAGGATTGTCAGCCGAGGTCTCTCCCTTCATCACGGACATGCCCGCGGTCTTCGCCCGGGCCGATTTGCTGCTGTGCCGGTCGGGCGCGAGCACGGTCGCGGAAATAACGGCGGCGGGCAAGCCGGCGGTCTTTGTGCCTTTTCCCCTCGCGGCTGACGACCACCAGCG
>DATGYF010000485.1:0-2532 GCA_035298145.1 Terriglobales bacterium
CCTGCTGGTTGGTCTGATCGTCAATCGCGAAAACATCTGTCCCGACAATTGGATTTATGTTCACGATCCAGCCGTGCGGGTGGGCCGGGTCCAGAATTTCAAGAACTGGTCGCCGGCCATGGTACCCAATTCCCAACAAACTAGCCTGGGGATGGAATACTTTGTCTTCGAAAACGACGATTTGTGGTCATCATCGGACAACCAACTCATTGAACTGGCGCGGCGCGAGGTTGAACATCTGCGCCTGGCTCGTGCCGACGAGATCTCGGATGGCGTTGTGATCAGAATGCCCAAGGCATATCCCATCTATGACCGCGATTGGGAGCAGCATGTGGCCACCATACGATGCTATGTGGAAGCCCATCTTTCCAATCTTCAGCTGGTTGGGCGCAACGGGATGCATCGCTATAACAACCAGGACCACTCCATGATGACTGCCATGTACGCGGCCAGAAACGTGATGGGCGCGGACTACGACTTGTGGAAGGTGAACAGCGAGGCCGAATATCAGGAGGAGGAGACCGAGTCCCGACGCGCCCCGTATCGGCCCGGCTATGCCGAGCCGCCAAGAGTGACTCCGGTGCCCGATGAGGGCAATTGAGATGGTTTACAGCGTGGCTTCAAGGGCAGGCGTGCAGCCATCTCAGCCTGGGGCGAAATCTGCCCGACGAGCCTGGACCCTGGCGGCGATTCTTGCGGGCGGAGCCTTAGCGGTCCGGCTCTGGTGTTTTACGGGCCTCATCGCCTCCGATGACGTGGTTTATGCCCACTATGCGCACGCGCTCGCCACCGGAAGATATTCCCTGGAAGCCAGTCACTTGGCACTTCGTTTTGGTTTGCTGCTGCCGGTGGCCGCTTCCTACGCTCTGCTCGGAATCTCGGAAGCAACCACCGCCCTGGTTCCGCTTCTGGCCTCGGTAGCTTCCGCGGTTCTGGTTTTCTTTATTGCACGCCGTCAATTCGGCCTCGCTGCCGGAGTGATCGCGACCGTGCTCCTGGCCACCTTTCCGTTGTCCATTCGCTACGGCAGCATTCTCGTCCCGGAAACGGTTGCGGAGTTCTACATCCTCGCCGCTGTTTGCTTGTACCTGCGAGCCTGCGAAAGCGGACGGCCCGCCACCGCAACCGCTGCGGGAGTAATGCTGGGGGTGGCGTATCTCACGGGAGAGCTTGCTTTTTTCGTTGCCCTTGCCGTGCTCATGGAAGCAGCTTGGCAACGACGCTGGCGCCTGGTTTTCGCGATGGCGTTTGGTAGTTTTGTGGTTGTGCTAGGCGAACACTTGTATTACTGGTTCGCGGCCGGAGATCCCCTTTTCCGGTTGCACGCCATGGCCGCCCATAACCAGCGTCCGACCGCAATGGCCTTTCGTGAGCACCCCGCATGGCGTTTCTTTCGAGCACTCCCCCACTTGATGTTGATACCCAGCTCAGGCTTCGGATTGCATTCGCTGGCGGCGCTGGCTCTGGCCGCCCTCGCGAGTTTCATGATGAGTATTCGTCGAACGGCCCTTTTCCTGCTCTGGATTATCCTGCCCTTGTTCTACCTGAATTTCGGTACAACAAGTTTGAAGACCTACATAGCCATGCCCGTTGGGGATCGCTACCTGGAGCTGATTTACCCGCCGCTCTTCGTTCTTTCCGGGGCGCTGCTCGCCGTGGTGCTGCAGAAGAAACACGGCCAGATCCTAACGGCTGCGGGGGTTGGGGTCCTCGCGGTGTCAGGGGTCATTTGCGCGTACACGACTCGGGCCAGCGGTTGGCGCACCGCCGACGTTGTACGCTTGCGTGAGATGGCGACGACGATGAAAAGGGAATCTGGCACAATTGTGAGATTCGAGGGACCGAGCGCCTGGGCCTGGAAGGGTGCAATCGAAGTGCTCAACCCCGCGCTGTTGGATTCGACGTCAGAGCGCAGTTGTGTGGTTCGACCTGACCGCGAGGGCCTGCCGGTGTGCGTTGCGCAACCATGAAACAGACCTCGCTCAATCCGGCCACCCGGCAGGCGCTGAACATCGGCATCATCGGCTATGGCCGCCTGGCCCGTGAATACTATGCGCCGGCGCTGGCGGGCATGAAAGAAGTGAAAGTCGCGGCCGTAGCCGATCCCCTGGAACAATCTCGCCTTGCGGCGTCCCGGTGGAGGCCGCCGGCGCGCGTCTACGAGAATCATCTGCAAATGCTGCAGCAGGAGAAACTGGATGCGGTACTCATCGCGTCGCCTCCTTCTTCCCACTTGAGTGTGTGGCTGGCAACTCGTAAGTACGGCCTGCCAGCGTTTGTGGAAAAACCATTCGCGCTAATTTCTCAGATGGAAGAATTGCCTCATCTGAGCGATGCTGAGGCTGCGCTGATGGTCAACTTCAATCGTCGTTTCTGGCTCCCTTACCGCCGCGTGATCGAAGCCGCCAGAAACGGCACCATCGGCAACTTGCGCCATATCAAATTTATCTTTCAAACGGACGTCGAGCGCTGGTCGACGGTGACAAACCATCGTCTTGCCCAGGCAGAAGGTGGAGTCCTGCACGACCTGGG
>DATGYF010000486.1:0-3747 GCA_035298145.1 Terriglobales bacterium
CCCCGGCCACGCCGACTACATCAAGAACATGATCACGGGCGCGGCCCAGATGGATGGCGCGATTCTGGTGGTGGCCGCGACCGATGGTCCGATGCCGCAGACGCGTGAACACGTGCTTTTGGCGCGGCAGGTGGGTGTGCCCTACATCGTAGTGGCTTTGAACAAGTGCGATGCGGTGGATGATCCGGAACTGCTCGACCTGGTCGAGCTCGAAGTGCGCGAACTGCTGAAGACTTATCAGTTCCCAGGCGACGATGTCCCGGTGGTCCGACTGTCAGCCCTGGGCGCGCTGAATGGGGAAGCCAAGTGGGAAAAGCAGATTGACGAGCTGATGGAAGCGGTGGACAAGAGCGTGCCGCAGCCGGCGCGCGAACTGGACAAGCCGTTCCTGATGCCGATCGAAGATATTTTTTCGATCTCGGGCCGCGGAACTGTAGTCACCGGGCGAATCGAGCGCGGCAAGGTGAAAGTCGGCGAGGAAGTGGAAATCGTGGGCTTCCGCGACACCCGCAAGACGGTGGTGACGGGCGTCGAAATGTTCAAGAAGCAGCTGGACGAAGGCATGGCGGGCGATAACGCCGGCCTGCTGCTGCGCGGCATTGCGAAAGAAGATGTGGAGCGCGGCATGGTGCTGGCCAAGGGCGGATCGATCACCCCGCACACCAAGTTCAAGGCGGAAGTTTACATCCTGACCAAGGAAGAAGGCGGGCGGCACACGCCATTCTTCAAGGGCTACCGGCCGCAATTTTATCTGCGGACGACGGATGTGACGGGAGTGGCAGAGTTGCCGGCGGCGACCGAGATGGTGATGCCGGGCGACAACGTGCAACTGGTAATTGAGCTGATCACGCCGGTGGCGATGGAAAAGGGCTTACGCTTTGCCATCCGCGAAGGCGGGCACACGGTGGGCGCCGGGACCATCAGTGAGATTATTCAGTAGTGGGTGGAACGAGCTGAGGATTCAAAGCCCAGTAATCAGTTACGGGTTCTCAGTTCTCAGATGGCTAGGAGCTAGGAGCGGTTTATGCCCAGAGAGATCATTACCTTGCAGTGCGGCGATTGCAAAGAGCGGAATTATTCGACGACCAAGAACCGGAAGACCATGACGGAGCGTCTGGAGCTGAAAAAGTTCTGCCGCGTCTGCCGCAAGCACACGCCGCACAAGGAAGTGAAATGATTGCAGATTTGAGATTGGAGATTTCAGATTTTTCAATCTGCAATCTGAAGTCTCCAAATCTGCAATGGGAACAGGGGCGTAAGCTCAACGGTTAAACTGTCGGTCTCCAAAACCGAACTTGGGGGTTCGAATCCCTCCGCCCCTGCCAGAGTTTTGGGCGCCAAGTAAGAAGGAAAGCGGGAAGAGTCCATGGCGAGCGTTGCGGAACAGAACACGCTGACAGCGACCATCAAGTCCTGGCCGGAGCGGATCAAGACGTACTACAACGACGTGCGCACGGAAATGAAGAAGGTGACTGCGCCTTCGTTCAAGGAAGTGCAGGCCACGACGGTGGTGGTGATTGTCACGGTTTTCCTGTTTGCCGCGTATTTCTGGGCGGTGGACCTGGTGATCGGCCACGGGATTGACTCGGTGTTCCGGTATTTCAAGCAGCACTGAGTTGAGGAAGGAAGCGAAGTGTTGCAGCCGATGAGTGCAGAATCTATGCAGGACGAAGAAAAAAACGAAGCCGGAGCAGGCGGAGAGAATCTCTCGCCCGAGGCCGCCGGAGCGCTCGAGCCCCCGCGCAATCCCAACATGAAGTGGTACATCATCCACTCCTATTCGGGATTTGAGCGCAAGGTGAAGGAGTCGCTGGAGTCGCGGGTCCAGGCTTTCGGTCTGCAGGAGAAGATCGGCAAGGTGCTGATCCCCACCGAGGCCGTCACCGAGGTTCGTAACGGCAAGAAGTACACTGTGGAGCGCATGTTCTATCCGGGCTACGTGCTGGTTGAAATGGACATGGACGATCACGTCTGGCATGTGGTGAAGTCCACGCCGCGGGTCACGGGATTTGTGGGCACGGGACAGCAACCCACGCCGCTTTCCGAAGAAGAAGTTCAGCACATCGTGTACCGCGTCGGCGAGGCCAAGGACAAGCCCAAGCTGAAGGTTAAATTTGAGAAAGGCGAGACGGTGCGGGTCACCGAGGGTCCGTTCGCCACCTTCCAGGGCGTGGTGGATGATGTCAACGAAGACCGCTCGACCTTGAAAGTGATGGTCACGATCTTCGGCCGTTCTACGCCGGTCGAGCTGGAATTTACCCAAGTGGAGAAAGTGGCTTAAGAAACAGTTTCTGGTTTCCGGTTTCTGGAAGGCGAAAAGAGATTATGGCGAAGAAAGCGACAGGTTCGGTAAAGCTTCAGATTGCGGCTGGCAAAGCCACGCCGGCGCCCCCGGTAGGACCGGCTCTCGGTCAGGCGCAGATCAACATCATGGAGTTCTGCAAGCAGTTCAACGCGCGCACCGGGGCTAAGGAACTGGAAGGGCTGATCATCCCGGTGGTGGTGACGGTTTACAGCGACCGTTCGTTCACCTTTATTACTAAGACGCCTCCAGCTTCCATTCTGCTGAAGCGCGCGGCGGGAATCGCCAAGGGTTCGGGCGCGCCGAATAAAGACAAGGTCGGCAAGGTGACGGCCAAGCAGGTGGAAGACATCGCCCGCCAGAAGATGCCAGACTTGAATGCGGCCTCGGTGGAATCGGCGATGAAGAGTGTGCGCGGGACGGCGCGCTCCATGGGCATTGAAGTAGTTGGATAGGATTTGAAATGGAGGCTGGGCGTCCCCGTCCTCCATCAACGAAGGGAAGTCGAAAACACTACGGTCCAGCGAAACAACGCTGGACGGTGGGAGACAGGAAGAACTGATGAAAAAAGCAGGAAAGAACATCACCAAGGCGCGCGCAGCTGTAGAAGCGCGTCCTTACCAGCTTAAAGACGCTGTGCCCCTGTTGCAGAAGGTCAAATTCTCGAAATTTGACGAGACCGTCGAAATCACCATGCGGCTGGGGGTGGATCCCAAGCATGCCGACCAGATGGTGCGTGGCACTGTGGTTCTGCCGCACGGACTGGGGAAATCCAAGAAGGTCCTGGTGATAGCCAGCGGCGACAAGATCAGGGAAGCGGAACAGGCGGGCGCCGATTTTGTGGGCGGTGAAGAGATGGTCGAGAAGATCAACAAAGAGAACTGGACCGACTTCGACGCGCTGATTGCCACTCCCGATGTGATGAAGTCGGTGGGCCGCCTGGGCAAGATCCTGGGGCCTAAAGGGCTGATGCCGAATCCCAAGACCGGCACCGTCACTTTTGATGTAGGCAAGGCGGTGCAGGAAGTGAAAGCCGGAAAAGTCGAGTTCCGCACCGACAAGACGGCCCTGGTGCACGTGCCGGTGGGCAAGATTTCATTTACGCCCGACAAGCTGGTCGAGAACGCGACCGTGGTCATCAGCAGCGTGATCAAAGCCAAGCCCACCGTGGCCAAGGGCAAATACATCAAGGGCTGCTATCTGAGTTCGACCATGGGGCCGGGAATTTCGATTGACACGGCCCAGGTGGAAGCGGCGGCTAAAGCCTAACTGCCGACCTTCGGTCGGCCTGACCGGGTCTGAGACCCGGTCCCACACAGACATCGAAGAGGGATTGAATCATGGCGGTTAGCAGAGCAAAGAAAATCGAGCAGGTGGAGAAGCTGGGAGCGGAGCTGAAGAATGTTTCCAGCCTGATCATCGCGACCTACAGCAAGCTGACGGTG
>DATGYF010000487.1:0-2773 GCA_035298145.1 Terriglobales bacterium
ACGGAAGACTCCACGGCGGATTGCCTTGCTATCCAGTTCGCCAAACCAACGTTCCACTAGTACTACTGGGTCATAAAATTAGAGCAGTGTTGAAGATAGCACGGTGAGGTGGTTAAGTGTGAGTTGGGATGGGTGTTGTCCAAGCGCAGATCCATAGGGTGAAGAGATTTACAGGCTGGTCTGGACCGCTATAGCAAACAAACGGCCGATCGAAGCCAGCTATCAGGGGCGGCTTAGATTATTTTGTCCGCATAGACTGGGCCGGAATCGGGAAGGACGACTTCGCGTGCTCTGTTACCTGTACGGTGGCAAAAGCCAGAGCGGACTCCAGCCCGTGGGTTCGCCTGCCAACTGGCGTTGTGTGGCGCTGGAGAAGCTCAGCAAAGTGAAGTTAGTGGAAGGCCCCTGGCGTACCGCGCCGAATCATTCGCGCCCTGGCTCTTGCGTGGCCCAAGCCGATATCGACGCGGAGGATTATCCCGAACGCGATCCACAAAAGGGACAGTGAGGGAGTTGCGCGAGCAGGATTCGGGCCAGCATCATTCTCAGGGTCGCTATCGAACGGGGATTATGCCGCTCGGGGCGAACGCGGCGATCCCCGCGGGCGGAAGTCCGGCGCCGACCCGGGGGCAACGAATCCGAGATTGCCGGCGCGGGCCGAGGGGGAAAAACGGGTCCGCTCGGCCACCAGGAACCCATAAGCGGCGATGCACAAGGTGGCGTGATGGTGGAACCCGCGCCAGTTGCGGCCTTCAAAGTGTCCCAGCCCCAACTCTTGTTTCAACTCCTGGTAGTCCCGTTCGATGATCCAGCGGTGTTTGGCCATCTTGACCAAAGCTTTGAGCTTGGTGTTCGCAGGCAGCGTGGACAGCCAGTATTTCGTGGGTTCCGTTGCGCTGTGCGGCCATTCGATTAATAACCATTCCTCGGCGTGAGGTGCGGCTTTCTCGTAATCGCGATGCGCCGGGCGGACACGAACGGCAGCAAAGCGGGATCGCAACTTCCGCTCCGTACCTTCACGCCAAGTGATTTCTCGAAACCTATGGGAGAGCAGGCCCATCGCCAACTGTCTCACCGAGACAGGCTGATGGTCCGCACTCCGCTGCAACAGCCGTGGCGGCCGCCCCCTTTCTCCTCGTGGCTTGGCCGGCAGCGGCTGTTTGCCGGGCTCCCAGACCGTCATGGAGCTTTGCACTCCCACTACATATTGCAGTTCGAGCTCGGTGAGTCCCTCGCGAAACCCCGTGTTGATGCCGTAGGCCGCGTCGGCCAGTACAACCCCGCGGGCCATCTGCGCCGCCACAGCTGCGCGAATCTGATCCAGGGCAATCTCTGGTTTGGTCTGAAACTCAACCTCTTCGGGCACTTCTGCTTTTTCCCGCCGCTCAGCATCCTCGGCCCAGTCCTTGGGCAGATAGAGACGATAGGCAATCGGCAGACTCGAATCCCACGTCCCCACCGACAGGCTCACGGCTATGCGACAGTTTTCCTGTTTGCCGACTTGTCCGCAATATTGACGTGTGACTCCGACCGAATGCTGGCCTTTCTTGGGAAAGCCGGTGTCGTCCACGATCCAAGCCACCACGGGCCTTTGCTTCTGCATCGCGGGTAACACCTGCTTGCGTACTTCACTGAGCAGTGTCTCGTCGCTCCAGGGTGCCTTGGCCACCAGATGGTGTAGGGACTGGCGCGTGGCCTGAACGTTACTCGGGTTGAGTCGCGCGGCCATCGGCTCGATGCTCTTCCGCTCACCGGGAAGCAGCAAACCCCTGCAATAGTCCTTCAATGGTGCGTGTCGGTCTTCGTGCCCCGCGGCACTCGCCAGGCAGTCCATATACGCCGCGAAGCGTTTCTCTTGTGGGCCTGGCGCGGAGAGGCGTGATCCCATCAAAACAATTCTACATCAGAATGTCATTTTATGACCCAGTAGTACTAGCAGCCCGTGGTAAAAGTGAGATTGCCCTCGAAAACATGTGACATCGAAAATGTTCTGAGCATCTATAGGTCATGGCGATGGGAACCCGGCAGAAGCGGGAACGGCAGCAGGGTCTGTGGATCGCTACCGGCGACATAGTCGAGACGCCAGGTAATGCCTTCTACGACCGGCTGAATCAGATTCTGGATGGGCACAAGTTCGATGCGAAGGTGGAGCGCCTCTGCCGCAAGTTCTACAAGAAGAGCCCCTATGGTCGGCCCAGCATGGTACCCGGCGTCTACTTTCGCTCGCTTTTGATCGGCTACTTCGAGGGGCTGGACTCAGAGCGCGGGATTGCGTGGCGCAGCGCCGATTCCCTGTCCCTGCGGAAGTTCCTGGGTTACGCGCTGGATGAGGTGACGCCGGACCATTCCACGATTTCGCGCACGCGCCGGTTGTATTGGCTGGAGACGCACAAGGCAGTGTTCCGCTGGGTGCTGAAGGTCCTCGACGAGGAAGGGCTGATCAGCGGACGCACGGTTTCGATTGACGCCACCACGCTGGAGGCCAATGCCGCGTTGAAAAGCATCGTGCGGCGGGATAACGGACAGAGCTACAACGAGTATCTGAAGGAGTTGGCGAAGGCGGCGGGAATCGAGGACCCGACCCGGGAGCAGTTGGCACGGCTGGATCGGAAGCGAAAGAAGAAGGGATCGAATCAGGAGTGGATGAGCCCAAGCGATCCGGACGCACGCATCACCAAGATGAAGGATGGGCGCACGCACCTGGCGCACAAGGCCGAGCATGCGGTGGATCTGACCAGCGGGGCACTGCTGGCGGTGACGCTGCAACCGGCCA
>DATGYF010000488.1:0-1882 GCA_035298145.1 Terriglobales bacterium
GTTGAAAACATCCAGATTCAAAGACGACTGGGAAAGAAGGATCCCGAAAGACACGGCGATCCCGATGGCCAGCAAGATGATGGCTTTCTTGCGGCTGGTCGTTTCCTTGTTGCGGGTTGGACTGGGAGCAGCCACTTTACGCGTCGGCCCGGCGGACCGCGGAATCCATTCTTCGGGCCTGAGTGCCTCATTATAAGCCTCGCACCGTGAGTTTGATGGTGGCGGGGAATGTGCTCCTCACCGTGAAGCTTCTCTTCTGTTGGGGTGCTCCTGGGAGTTACTGAGGTGGAGTAACCACCAGGGCGCTGCCGACAATTTCAATCAGGGAATCGCCGGGAATCCATTCCAGAGCCATGCAGGCACGGGATGGGGCTTTGCCGGGAGAGAAATATGTGCCGTAGATTTTATTCAACGCGTCGTACTGCCCTTTATGCGCGTCGAAACGCGCCTTGCCGGTGGGCGTGGGAACAGTGTCGGCGAGAGGCAGGCAGAGAAAGACCGTGAGATGGATGATGCTGTCCATGGTGCAACCGGCACGCTCCACTGACTTTTTGAGCGCATCCATGGTACGGGTTACATGCTTTTCGAAGGGATCGGTTACGAGCACGTGATCGTCTTTGGGATAGCCGTCATTGGAACCCGTACCTGAAAAGTAGTAGATTCCATCAACGGTGTGATTACCGCCGCCGGAGCGACGGGTCGTATCTCCACCTGCGGGTGCGCTGCCGGGCCTGGGCGCAACCGGGGGAGTTTGTTGAGCGGAGAGCTTCATCGCTCCGGTTACGAAAGATGTCATCGCCGCGATCACGCCAAAGAAACTGCGTCGAGTGTTGATTTTCATAGTTCTCCTTGGGAGTTTTGCGTAGCAAAGCAAGCCTGACAGAAAGCAACCTTGAGGGTGCCCCGTCAAAGCTCTGCTTGGGCGGGGATTTTCTGCGGTTGAGCCCACTTTCACGGTGGAAAATATCCGGAGTTGCTCCCGCTTCCGCGCCGCCCACCGCGATTCGATCGCGCCTCACTTTACTGAAACGTATTGCAGGCCGAGATCGATCCATCCTGAAAGCCGCGCTGGAACCACTGCATGCGCTGGGCGGAACTTCCGTGGGTGAAGGTTTCGGGGTTGACCGTGCCTCGGGACATGCGCTGAATGCGATCGTCTCCGACTGCTGCAGCAGCCTTCAGGCCTGAGTCCACGTCGCCGGGGTCGAGCAGGTTGCGCTGCTCCGTGGAGTGGCCCCAGACGCCGGCGAAACAGTCGGCCTGCAGTTCCAGCGCGACCGAAAGCTGGTTTGCCGCCCCCGGATTCTGTTGCTGCGCCGCGCGCATCCTGGCCTCGATGCCCAGCAGTTTCTGCACGTGATGCCCAATTTCATGGGCCAGCACGTAGGCTTCGGCGAATTCACCGGGAGCGCCGAAGCGTTGCTTCAGTTCGTCGTAAAAGCCGAGATCGATATAAACCTTTTCGTCCTCGGGACAGTAGAAAGGGCCGGTCGCGGACTGCGCCATGCCGCAAGCGGAATCGTAAGCGTCGCGAAACAGGACCAGCTTGGCGTGGCGGTAGGGCACTCCCTGCTGTGGCAGGATCTGGCTCCAGGTGTTCTGCGCGTCGTTCAGGACAAAAGTCACGAACTGCACCAGCGGTTGCTCCTGCTGGTCGCGGGCGGGATCGGATTGCGCAACGGTCGTGCCCGTGTCCATGGAGCCGTTGCTTACCAGCGAGAGAAAATCACGTTTGAAGATCAGGCTCAGAATAAACAAAACGACGATGCCGCCCAGGCCGAGGTGAATGCCTCCGGGGCGAAAGCCGCCTCCGCTTTCGGAGCGGCGGTCTTCTACGTCGTCACTGCTGCCACCTGGGGTCCAGCGCATGTTTTGCTCCCGA
>DATGYF010000489.1:0-3055 GCA_035298145.1 Terriglobales bacterium
CCCCATCCGCCGGATACTCGGTGCATTCGTCAAACGCCATGATAATGTCCGCGCCCAGCCCGATCTGGGCCTCCATGGCGCTTTCCGGGCTGAAGAAATGCGATGAGCCGTCCAGGTGCGAGCGAAATGTCACTCCTTCTTCGTTCACCTTGCGCAGTTCATTCAGGCTGAAAACCTGGAAGCCGCCAGAGTCCGTGAGAATGGCGCGCGGCCAGGCCATGAAACGATGCAGGCCGCCCAGCTGCCGTACCTGCTCCACGCCAGGCCGCAAATAAAGATGGTAGGTATTGCCCAAAAGAATTTGCACGCCCAGCTCTTCCAGGATGTCCTGCGAAACGCCTTTGACCGAGGCTACGGTCCCCACCGGCATGAACACCGGAGTTTCGATGACGCCATGCGGCGTGCTCAGCCGTCCGGCGCGCGCCCGGCCCGAAGTAACATCGATCTGAAACGAAAGGGACACAGCTGGGATTGTAGCAATCGGCCGTAAACTCGGACCCCAGCGACCCAAGTTCTGAGAACTAGGTCACCGAGAACAGAGAACTGGTCTTTGGAAAATTCTTAAGCCGCGGTCAACAGAATAGGTTCGCCCTTGGTGATCATCAGGGTGTGCTCGAAGTGTGCCGAAGCTCTGCGATCGGCGGTGCGTACGGTCCAACCATCAGCGGCAACAAAAGCCCGACCAGACCCAGCGGCAATAATCGGCTCAACCGTGATCACCAGGCCTTCGGTTAGAATCTGGCTGGCTTCGGGATCGGCGTAGTTGGGCACCCGGGGTTCTTCGTGGATGGTGCGGCCAATGCCGTGACCACCCAGATCGCGAATTACGGAGAAACCGCACCGCCGCACTTCGCGTTCGACCACGCGACCGATCTCGAATACCCGAAATCCGGCGCGAGCCACCAGCATGGCTTTGGTGAAGGCCCGCTCGGCACACGCAATCAGGAGCCGGCTCTCCACGGATACTTCGCCCACCGCAACGGTCTCGGCGGCGTCGGCCATGAAACCATCTTTCTCGATGGTGACGTCGAGCTTGACCAGGTCTCCGGCTTCGACCTTGCGCTCTCCGGGAATACCATGCACCGCTTCGTCGTTCAGGCTGATGCAATTCACTCCGGGAAACTTATAGACCAACTGCGGAGCGGATTGCGCGCCCTGCTCCCGCATGACCGCGGCGCCCACTTCATCAAGTTCAGCAGTAGTGATGCCGGGACGCACCGCCCGCTTCATGGCTTCCAGCATGCGGCGCACAATGGCGCCCGCGGCACGCATGCCGGCGAGGTCGTCAGGACCGGTGATGGACATGTATTCAGCCTATCGCATAGAGGGTGAAATGGAGCAGGAGATTCTTAACCGCCGAACACGCGTGTGTGGGTCGGACACTCCTGTCCGACCCACACCCTTCATCAGGAGCCGGTAATTTTCAGGCGGAATTCTTCCGGCAGGCGTTCGCGGATTTCCGCCGGCAGGCGATCATGCACGCGGCGTGCTCCCAGCTTGGCCGCATCGACTACCGCCATGGGCGCAGGCGTCGCCACGGCGACACCCAGCCAGATCAAAGCGGAAAGAGCGAATCCTACCAGCGCGGCCAGCTCCAGCCAGAAGGCGTGCCGGGGATTGAGATGGAGGATCACGCCAAAGGCCATGAGGAAGACCGCAGCCGAAACCGATGCCAGACCAATCAGGGCGAGGTCGATATTACGATGAAGGCGCTGGCGGTAACGGCAGTGGGCACAGCCGTCAAAGTGGTCTTCGTAGTCTTCGCGCATCTCCGGCGCCAGGCCGGAGATGTCGTAGCGCCAGCCCGCCAGAATTTTTCCCACAATAGGATCAACGCACTCACTCATACGAGACTACAGCTGAATCGCTTCCATCGGTAGCGATTGTTGTGCCAGCATCACCCGGTTGTGCAGCAATGTCCGGCGTCGGCCTAAGGCCTTTTCCGCTGTCACTCGTGCGAGCTCGGGATGGTTGTTGAGCTCAGATAGATGCGCCAGCACTATGTATGATGCGTTTCCATCATATTCGGTGCATAAGAATTTCGCGAGTTTTTCATTCGACAGGTGTCCCGTTGGGCTTCCTACCCGTTGCTTGACCGACCAAGGATAGGGGCCGCCCCGCAACATCTCCAGATCGTGGTTGGATTCGATGACCAGCACATCGCAACCGCGCAACTGGTCGCACACGTTGGGCGGCATGTATCCCAGGTCAGTCGCGATCCCGACCTTGATGCCGTCGCCGCGCAATGTCACTCCCACGGGATCGGCGGCATCGTGAGGGATGGTAAACGGAGTGATCGAAATGTCGCCGACCTGAAAGCCGCGACCAGCGGAGAAAATCTCCAGGCGCGCCAACTGCGGCTGCTCACCCGCCTCGTCGCGCAGCGACCGTGCCCACGCCTGGTGAGTAGCGCCGGTCATGAATACCGGCACATGGAACTTTCTCGCCAGCACCGCCAGCCCGTACACGTGGTCGGAGTGCTCGTGAGTAATCAGGATGGCGGAAAGAGTCTGCGGGTCCTCGCCCTGCGCCCGCATGCGCTTGACCGTCTCGCGGCAGGAAATTCCCGCATCCACCAGAATTCTGGTGCGCGAAGTGGAAACGATTGTGCTGTTTCCCCGGCTGCCGCTGGCCAGCACCGAAACCGAAACTCCCATCTCCGAAGAATACTCGCGACGCCTGTGGAAACGCGAGTAACTAATGGGATGAGGCAACAACCGACTCACTAAACTGAGAACCGAGAACTGATATCTGATATCTCAATTCCAACCAACTGACCTCTGCCCTACTGATCGAACAATGTCGCCATCCCTCTCCGGGCCGTCGCTCCGCCATATGCCCCGGCAATTCCAGTCAGAAAACCCAGGAACGACTCGTAGATCTGAGCGCGATAGGGTTTCTCGGTCAACAGCGCAAAGGCGGCAAGCTGGACGAGCGGCACAAAGACAGCCACGGTCAGCGTCCATCGCCACGGCTGCTTAGGACGAAGCGCGCCCAACAGCATGGTCGCCGCCAGCACGAAGAGCGCGGTCAGCAGCAGGTCACCGACCTTTAC
>DATGYF010000490.1:0-6334 GCA_035298145.1 Terriglobales bacterium
AACAGCGACCGGGCTTATACTCCCCCTATGTTTTTGCCTTCTGGCATGCCTGATAGATCATCGCTCAGACCCCTCCTTGTCACCTTTCTGGCCGCGATGATTGTCCTGCACGGGTGGATGTTTTTCAGCCTGCGGCGAGAAATCGCAGCCGGCTACCCCGACTTTACAATTTTTTATACGGCCGGCAAATGCATTCTCCAGGGTCATGGCCGTCAACTTTACGACCTGGAAACGCAGTTCGCAATCCAGCGTGAGTTTGCGGTCGAGGTGAAGCACCGCGAAAATCCTCTTCCCTTTAATCATCCCCCGTTCGAGGCGTTGCTGTTCGCCCCTCTGGCCCGCCTGCCCTATGTTGCGGCGTACCTGGTTTGGGCGGGATTTAACCTCGCCCTGATTCTGGGTTTCTGGATTCTGCTTCGCCCGCTCCTGCCTAGCCTGCAGGGTTTCTTACTGGCCCTGCCGCTGCTGGCAATGTTCGCTTTCTTTCCTCTCGTCATGGCGTTGCTGCAGGGCCAGGACTCCATCCTGCTTCTCTTTCTCTATGGCCTCGCCTTCTCGGCCCTGGCGACGGAACGCAATTTTGCTGCTGGAGTATGTCTTGGCCTAGCGCTTTTTAAGTTTCAGCTGGTTCTGCCTTTTGTGCTGGTGCTGATGGTCAGACGTCAATGGAGAACCGTTGCAGGGTTTCTCGTTACCGCTTTCGGGTTGCTCCTGGTCTCAGCAGCGGTGGTGGGTTGGAACGGTGCGATGGCATATCCGGGATTTGTTCTTCGTTTGAGTCGTAGCGGTGCCCAGGCGGGCATTTATCCGCGGGATATGCCGAACCTGCGCGGTCTGGTGGCTGGAGCCTTACACCTTGCAGGTCCGCCGGCTACGCTCCTAATCGTCGCGCTTTCCATTGCGCTCGTGGCGCTGGCCGCGTATGGGTGGCGTGTACAAACAGAGCGCGCACAACCTGGGCGCCAGTTCGTGCTCGGGTTTTCGCTGTGTCTGACGGTCGCGATCATTACCAGCTACCACATGCTCACGCACGATCTTAGTCTGCTGATCCTTCCTATCCTGCTGCTCGCGGAGCGGCTTGTCTCGGGTGAAATCGTGGGGCCGGCGCGCCCCATCCTGGTCGCGTCTCTCGCAGTTCTGTTCTTGACGCCTTTATACGCGGTCCTTCAGTTTTGGTTGGGGGAGATGAATCTGATGGTGCTTTCCGTGGCCATGTTTGCCGCCGGTACCGCAATCGCCCTGACCTCAAAGACAGGCTCGGCTCGTGGTGAGCAGCCTGCTGCACAACACGCCAGGTAGGTGTTGTCCAACTTGAGAGTGGACGGGGCGCCCACCTGCGCCGGCCGACGGCCGAGACGATAGAGATGCTGTTTGGAATTGCGACAGCTACAGGCGAGTCATTCTGGGCGCAGGAGCTGCTTTGCGAAGCGAAGCAGCCGCGGAGTCGAAGGCCCCCTACCCTTCCGAATGCATTGGCCGGCCTTGAGCGAGCTACGAATCCCCGAGCGATGGTTCCTGGCAGATGGGGCACGGGCAGGGTCCTTCGACTCCCTCGTCTCTTCGCTAGCGAAGAGACGGGCTCGCTCAGGATGAGTCCTCGGAGGGAGACAAGATGAAACTGCACCAGGGCCGACAAAACCGAACGCTGCCGGCTTGCTCGGACGAGCGGTATAATGCGCCGGTTCGCAAATCGCAAGACTTGAATATTCAAGACTGACGATCACATTGCCACTGATAGCGTCCGTGCTCTTCCGTTGCCGGCAAAGCCTGAACCTGCTGGCGCGAAAGCACAAGGTGACCGTGCTCCTGGTAGGCGTGCTCACGCTCGCGATTCGCGCAGCCCTCCTGCCTTTTCTGCCCATACCCAAACCGCATTTTCAGGATGAGTTCAGCTATCTGCTGGCAGCGGATACGTTTGCCTCCGGCCGCTTGACCAATCCTCCCCACCCCATGTGGGTGCATTTTGAAAGTGAGCACATCCTGCAGCAGCCGACTTACATGTCCATGTACCCGCCCGCGCAGGGTTTCGTCCTGGCCGCCGGTCAGGTCATCGCGGGCATTCCCTGGCTCGGAGTCTGGTTCAGCGTGGGTGCGATGTGCGCGGCTGTCACCTGGATGCTGCAGGCATGGTTCCCTCCGGGGTGGGCATTGTTCGGAGGGCTGCTATGCCTGATGGGACAAGGCATTTCCAGCTATTGGATGAATTCATATTGGGGCGGCGCAGTGGCGGCCACCGCTGGAGCCCTGGTGCTGGGCGCTTTTGCTCGCATCCTGCGATGGCAACGAACGCGCGACGCTGTGATCATGGGATTCGGCCTGGCCATACTCGCGAATTGCCGGCCTTTTGAAGGTCTTCTCTTCAGTCTTCCCGTGGGATTTTCGCTGGCATTCTGGTTGTGGAGACGCCCAACGCGACGCTGTTTGACGCGGATTGCACTGCCCCTGGTTCTGGTTCTTGGCTTCGCTGCAGTTGTGACTGGCTACTACAACTGGCGCGTTACCGGCAGCGCGTTCGAGCCGCCGGAAGCGCTGAATCGAAGAGCCTACGCCATTGCGCCGCTCTTTCTTGGCCTGGAATTGCGTCCGGCGCCGCAGTACCGCAACCCCGAGATACAGAAGTTTTATGCGGACTGGGAAGTTTCAAGGTATCTGAAAACTCGTACGCTTCGAGGACTAGCACGGGAAGAATGGGCGAAGCTGGCAATTCTGTGGTGGTTTTTTCTGGACCCTGTACTGCCGCTTGCGCTGCTCGCTTTACCTCGTATTGTTCGCGATCGTCGCATGAAGCTTCTGCTGATCACCGCGATTTTTACAATCGCGGGGCTGGCCGTAGAGGCCTGGCACCAGCCTCATTATTTTGCTCCCATGACTTGTGTCATTTACGCCATCGTCATTCAAGGGCTGCGCCACCTTCGGCAGTGGCGGCGAGCTGGTACTGACCTGGGACGAGCACTCGTCCCCATCATTGGCATCGCGAGTTTTGCCGTGTGTCTCTTTAGCATTCGCGCCGAGTATCTCGGAGTGCCGCGGAGTCCCGATACTTACCCTTGGCACTGGCAACGTGCCGAAGTCCTGGATCGCTTCCGCCATATGGGTGGCCGGCATCTCGTCATTGTTCGTTACAGTTCCAGTCACGATCCGATTCACGAATGGGTTTACAACCGGGCTGACATTGATGCTGCCAACGTTATTTGGGCGCAGGATATGGGAAATCAAAATCAGGAATTAATAAAGTATTTTGATTTGCGGCGAGTGTGGTTGCTCGAACCGAATGAACCGGGAATGGCGAGATTGTCGCCTTATCACTGAGAACGATTGTCTGGACGAAAGTGAAATATTCGGCACAACGATACGCCGCAAAGAGCGTAAAGAATAGAGTCTATGGGTGACGGTATCGCGATACGACTTGCGACACGTAATAAACAAGCGGGTAAATCGCCAGCACCGTAATCAGGGGCACCGCCACTTTCCCCGATTTTTTGAACACAAGCATCACGCCCGCAAAGGCGCCCAAGTCGACCACAAAGGAGAGAGGCCAAAAATTGACCGGGTAAACCCAGAAGAGGGTCATTCGACGAAGCGAGTTCTCAAGAAAAGTCACAGGATGAGAGCGTACGCATTCAATCGCGCGACGACCTGCCTGGGCGGTGAAGGCGGCCTCGCCCAAAGCTTGATACTCCATGCTGGATCCGAGAGGGTGAGTTTCAAAACCGCAGTTGGCGAAATATATCTCAGCCAGGCCGTTGCTGCGAATCGGTACGATCTCCCGAAAGACCAAGTAGTTCCGAAGAGTCCACGGGGCGATGATCAGGCAGGTGGCCAGGGACATCGCGAGGACCTGTTTCCATCTCGCGCCTCGATCCGAGAGCCACAAAGCCAGAAGAGGCAAGGGAGTCAGCAACGTCGGGTTGACCAATGCGGTGAAGCCCCATGTTGCCCCACAAATCACCCAGCCCCCAGCATTATTCCACCGCGCCAAGCGCAAAATCAACAACACGGCGACGCTCAAGCTCAGCGCCGACAAAGCAGTGTCCCAGAGGATATAGGGCAAGATCGCGACGTAAGGAGAAAGTGCCCACATCCAGCCCGCAATCCAGCCAGCCTTCTCGCTATAGATTTCCTTTCCGATTTCATACACGATGACTCCCGTCGCGGCTGAGCAAGCAGAGTTGAAGCACATCACGGCGACGGCCGAGAGAGGAGTCTGAACGCCGAACATGAAAAAAATAAAAGCGATGATTCCGGGATAGACCGGGGCTATCCACGCCGTGGGTCCGTGGGCGTCATGGAACGGTGAAGAAAACGTCTGGTTGGTTACGATCCAGCGTGCTATTCCTCCAGCCTCGTTGGCGCCCCAGCGCAGCATGTGGGGCGCAACTCGTGAGAGATATCCGACCGCCGCAAGACGAAGCACGAGTCCAGCGCCGAAGATTGCAGCGGAACGTTTCATGTAATTGTTATTGGCGTCGGGCGACATCGGAACCACTAAAACATCTCACGCTCCGAGAAATCGGACAACCTCTGCGGGTAAGGCAGCGGGTAGGCGCTACAATCGCGTTGGCCCTTGTCGCTTCAATGATCCAATTCCTACAAACTCGGCATGTGTGCGTGGCCATCCTCGCACTCGGCCTGTTCACCATGGCCGTGCGCCCGTTGACTGACCCAGACGTCTGGTGGCACCTTCGCACCGGGCAACTGACCCTGCAAAACCACAGCGTATTCCATACCGATCCTTATTCTTTCACGCGCTTCGGCCAGCCCTGGATAAACCACGAATGGCTTTCGGACGTCCTGCTGTTCGGCATCTATCGGCTGGCGGGATTCGGCGGACTCATCGTGGCCTTTGCCGCCGTTGTCGCTGCGGCTCTCTTCCTGGTTTTCCTGCGCTCGCCGGGCCGGCCCTACATCGCCGCGATCATGACGCTTTGGGGTGCGCTGGCCTCCGCCTCTACCTGGGGAGTTCGTCCCCAGATGTTTTCTCTGTTGCTCGCCAGTGTTTTCCTGCTGCTGCTCGATGCCTCCGAACGACGTCCCAGGCTGCTGTGGTGGACCGCTCCCCTGATGCTGCTCTGGGTGAATCTGCACGCGGGATTTCCCATCGGGCTGGCGTTCATCGCACTGTTTTTAATCGGCGAAGGGTTGGAGGCGGCGACTTCTCCGGAACCACGGCAGAAACTTTTGTCCCGGTTCAGGCAGCTGGCGGCCGCATTCGTACTCTGCGGCGCGCTGGTGGCCGTGAACCCCAATGGCGTCAGACTTTACTGGTACCCGTTTCAGACGCTGGGATCCGAGTCCATGCACCGTTTCATCCAGGAGTGGTTTTCTCCGGACTTCCACGATCTCACTTACCTGCCGCTTCTACTCATGCTGCTGGCTCTCATAGCTGGACTGGCCGCCTCTCGCCGATGTCCCCGGCTCCGCAACCTTCTGCTGGTAGTGGCGATGATCCCGGCGGCGCTACGCTCGATGCGCCACATCCCGTTTCTGGTGTTGGTCATCGTCCCGGTGCTCTCCGAGATGACCCAGACCTGGCTGCGGGAGCGGGGAGTCTTGCGAGGGTCGAGCCAGGCCGCATTCGGGTTGGCTCCGCGAACTCTGGCCTTTAATCTGATTGTGTTCCTGGCCTTCGCCGGCTTCACCGTGGCCCGGGTACGACAGGTAGTGGGCCGCCAGGGAGAAACGGAAGCGCATCATTTTCCCGCCGCCGCGGCCGCTTTTCTCCAGCAGCATCATCCTCCCGGCCCGATGATGAACCACTACAACTGGGGCGGGTATTTCATCTGGAAGTTGTATCCTCAGTATCGTGTTTTCATGGACGGCCGGGCCGACGTCTATGGCGACACTCTCATGAACGAATTCGGTTCCTGCTATTACCTGAAGGACGACTGGACCAAGACCTTGGAGGCATGGGGGATTCGCACTGTGGTCCTTACCCCGGACGCTCCGTTGATCACCGCCCTCCGATCCAGTCCGCAATGGAGGCAGATCTATGGCGATACCGAGGCGGTCATTCTGACCCGCGGCCAACAGCCCCTGCCGGCGGGGAACCAAGTTAGATAATCCCCCGGATCAACTTTGAGCTGCAAAACCTTGCAACCTGAACATTATCATTCCGTCTGCATTTCGCAGTTTGCCCGCTCAGCACGAAAGCGAGGGTCAACCATGTTCAGCATTTTCGCCCGGCTGTGGGAGGAAGATGGTCAGGATGTGGCGGAGTACGCGGTGATGCTGGCTGTCATCCTGGCCGTGGTGGTAGGCACCATTCGGATGATCGGATCGAACGCCAACAACGTCTTTTCCTCGGTCTCCAGCGCGATTCAATAGGTACGGACGC
>DATGYF010000491.1:0-2816 GCA_035298145.1 Terriglobales bacterium
GTGTCGGTTTCAGGCAGCGAGAGATCGTTCTTTACCCGAGCCACGTTTTCTCCGGGGATGGTGAGCAGCTTCTCGCCGGCCGCCAGTTCGCTGGTGAGCATTTCAGAGAGCGCAGTCGAGAGCCAAGCCGTCTCGGGACGCCCCGAAAGATTCTTGAACCCAAGGATGGCGACGCTACGCCGCGAGGCGGCGGTTGGAACCAGCCTGACCTCGACGCCCGGGGAGTGGTGGCGAAGAAAGTAAACGGCGCCGAGTGCAAACACGATCAACGCAGCTGTTCCCCAAAAGAGCAGCCGCGTATGGAGGGGTCGCGCCGGTCCGCGTGACTGGGGCGAAACCCCGGCGGTGAGCCGCTCCAGATCTTCCTCAAGTTCGCCCACGGACTGGTAACGGTCGGCGCGATTCTTCCGCAGCGCCTTCCAGATCACGCTCTCCAGGCCCGCCGATATCTGAGGATTAATCCGGCTGGGCAGCTCCGGTTCCTGGTTCAGAATGGCGTTGATGAGCATGGGCCCATGGGTTTCCGGAAAGGGACGTTTGCCGGTTGCGAGTTCGTAGAGCACGGCGCCCGCAGCCCAGATATCGGTGCGGCGGTCGGAGGGTTCGCCGCGTAATTGTTCGGGAGACATATAGGGCAGGGTCCCGGTGATCTGCTGCGAACTGGTCAGACTCGCCGTCACCGCGAGATCGCCTTCGGGATGCGCAAACTGGGCCAGGCCGAAATCCAGTATCTTGAGGCGTCCGTCGGTGGTCAGGCGCAGGTTGGCTGGTTTCAGATCGCGATGGATGATGCCCCGCGCGTGGGCCGCCGCCAGGCCTTGCGCCAGTTGCAAGCCCAGGCGGACTACATCCTTCGAGGGCAGCGCTCCTGCGGCCAGCTTCTTGTCAAGCGATTCTCCGGCAATGTATTCCGTGACCAGAAAGTCGGTCTGGCCGTCGGTGTCAAAGTCGTGAATGGTGGCGATGTTAGGGTGGTTGAGCTTGGCCAGGGAGAGGGCTTCCTGGCGAAAACGCTTGCGGGCAGTCTCGTCCGCCAGGGTTCCGGGCGGCAGGACTTTTATGGCAACATCGCGTTCCAGTTGCTCATCGTGGGCAAGAAAGACCACTCCCATCCCGCCCGCGCCGATCTGCTCCACGATGCGGTAGTGGCTGAGATTCTTCCCGAGCATGTCCCCGAACACACCGGGATGTTAAGCCCAACCGGGATGAGGGTCAAATGCGTAGGGGCAGCTGCCCTCATCTGCCCAGTCGAGCGAAGCTCGACAGGTTCTTAGCTGATGCGAATTAGCGGAGCTTCGCTCCGCCGGGAAAATGAGGACATCTGCCCCTACGTGGTTCGTGGCGATTTCGGAGGCAATGGTGCCTTCAGCGATAATATCCCTTGTGCAAATCTGTGGCAGCATGACGACATGCATGATGAACCGGAACTGATTGCCACGCTGAAGGTGGGGTTGGTAGCTTCTGACGAATGCTCTGAGCGCCACGAAGTCTTGATCGTCAAGACCCCCGGCACAAGACCCGAACCACTGAGTGTGCGGCTCCGGCAGATATTCGAGGAACATGTTCGCGGCATCGATCCATCGAGAGTCGATCCATCGAAAAAAGCGATAGGCTCAAACGGCAATTTGGATTGACAGGTAAAGAAGACGCCGATACCCTATTCAAATACGGATCAGGCTGAATTCTATGGATCGTCCGGTAATCGTGAACGGCGTGGTCGAGGAGGTGCGAGTGCTGGTACTCGCCCTTAGCGTGGCCATTCCTGGCCTGGTGCTTGCACCTCACGAAACAATGAGCGGCGGATGATTTAGCAAACTCAAGATCAGCAGGAGGCCATCATCCACCGCATCGGATGATGGCTTTTTTAGTTTCTGCATGCGTTGCATGCACGGCCGGTATTGCCGGGGGAGGAAGTCTTGGCTCAAGCAGAGCGTATTACCATATTTGACACCACCTTGCGTGACGGAGAGCAGTCGCCGGGTTGCAGCATGAACGTGTCCGAGAAGGTGCGCATGGCGCACCAGCTCGATCGCCTGGGTGTAGATATCATTGAGGGTGGATTTCCCATCGCTTCAGAAGGGGACTTTGAGGCAGTGCGGGCACTGGGACGCGAGATTCGCCGCCCTATAATCGCCGCGCTGGCGCGCAGCTGTCCGGGCGACATCGAGCGGGCCTGGCGCGCTCTGGATGGCGCCTCCCGCCCGCGTATTCACACTTTTCTTGCGACCTCGGACATCCATCTGCAACACAAGCTCAAGATTTCGCGACCGCAATGCCTGGAGCAGGCCCGGGACGGCATCAAGCTGGCCAGGTCCTTCTGTAAAGACGTCCAGTTCTCCGCCGAAGATGCCAGCCGCACCGACATCAACTTCCTGTGCGAGGTACTCGAAGCGGTGATCGAGGCGGGCGCGACGACTCTGAACATTCCGGACACGGTCGGCTTCAGCGTGCCCCATGAGTTCGCTGAGCTGATCCAGACCCTGCGCCGCCGGGTGCGAGGCATCGAGGGTGTCACCATTTCGGTTCACTGCCACGATGATCTGGGCCTCTCCGTGGCAAACTCACTGGCAGCCATAGGGGCGGGCGCGCGCCAGGTGGAATGCACCGTGAACGGCATCGGCGAGCGCGCCGGAAATACTTCCCTGGAAGAGCTGATCATGGTGATGCGGGTCCGGCCGGAACATTATCCATATGAAACGGCGGCGATTGCCGAACAGCTGTTTCCGTCCAGCCAGCTTTTGTCGGAAATTACCGGGGTTTACGTGCAGCCGCACAAGGCCATCGTGGGACGGAACGCGTTCGCCCATGAAGCCGGG
>DATGYF010000492.1:0-1853 GCA_035298145.1 Terriglobales bacterium
AATTTCAGAGCAGATTGGTCAACTGAGCGGGGGGCCGCGGACGGGCCGGAGAGCGTGAATAAGATTGCTGCGCAATGTCGGATGCGAGTCTGGCGCCAGATAGGCCAGCAGAGGATCCGTGCCGGAATCTATTCCCGGGCCCAGTTCGGCCCAGTGAGCAGTGGCAAACGGGGGGCAGCAATTGTGATCTTGTCCGCCTACGGCCTGGACTTCGCTGACGCCGGAGCCATGATCGTGCATTGCCTTCCGCATGCAGCAGGCATGGGGCAGAGGCACAGAGATCGCCATACCCACGGGGACAAAGACCCCTGCGAGCAGAAAAACCAACATCAGTCTGGCGGTCAGGCGATACATGGCCGGATCACAACTGCTGGCCCCAAGCATAGGGGACGCAAGCCCCGCGCGCAAGTGTCTCCCTGATGTTTCCCGGTTGATGTAGGCGCGAGCGTCCCCGCTCGTGCGGCGGTTGCGGGTGGCATGCTTTGAGTCTCCTTCCGCACGGGCGGGACGCTCGCGCCTACATTGGGCGGCCATATTTTTCATTGCGCAACTGGAAACAAGACCACCCTTTAAGGCAGCATGACGACTATGACCACCATCGTCCTGCTGACCATCTCAAATATCTTTATGACCTTCGCCTGGTACGGCCATCTGAAGTTCCGGCAGGCGCCCTTGTTCAGAGTCATTGTGATCAGCTGGGGCATCGCCTTTTTCGAGTACTGTTTCCAGGTCCCCGCCAATCGCATCGGATCGTACGAATTCAGCGCGGTCCAACTCAAGACCATTCAGGAAGTCATCACCCTGACTGTTTTCTCGGTGTTCTCCGTGCTGTATCTGGACGAACAGATCAAGTGGAATTACATCGTGGGATTTGTCCTGCTCGTGGCGGCGGTGTTCGTGATATTCAAGAAGTGGTGAGCTGGGAATTGGTGAGTCGGACCGTCAAGGCAGGAATTCGCTGACGGACTGTCCAAGAACATTATGAAAAATCTGAGCAGGCTGGGTCGCGCATTCTTTGCCGCCGCGATGGCGGCGTTCGGCCTTCAATATCTTATCCATGCCCTCGCTGCGTCAGCACCCGCGCTCGGCCCGCCATGGATCCCGGCGCCACATTTTTCGGGATATGTAAGCGCCATCATTCTGGTCGCGGCGGCGGCGGGTATTGCGACCGCAACTCTGGCACGTTGCTCGGCAATATCGCTGGCAATTCTGCTTTTGGTTCGCGCGCTGCTTGCTTATGTCCCCAGGCTGGTCGCAAATATCCACGATCCGGGTCCGTGGACCAGCGGCTCTGAACTTCTGGCGCTGTGCGGCGCGGCGCTGGTCCTGGCTGGAGTAAAGAAACTGGGGCGGATCCTGTTTGCCGCGCCGCTCCTGGTGTTCGGGGTCCAGCATTTTCTGTATGCCCACTTCATTGCAACCCTGGTGCCGGCGTGGATTCCGGGCCGCCTGTTCTGGGCATATTTTGTCGGAGTGGCCTTTGTTGCCGCAGCCCTTTCTATCGCCGCTCAGAAAGCGGCGCGGCTGTCGGCAATTCTGTTGGGACTCATGTTCTTTCTGTGGGTGCTCATCGTGCATCTGCCCAGAGTGGCTGCGGCGCCACACAACGGAAATGAGTGGACGAGTTTGTTTGTGGCGTTGGCCATGTCTGGTGGAGCGCTTCTGATCGCCGGAGCGGCAAAAGGTAGTTCGACTTTCTATAAGGCGAGAGCGCCCAAAGCGTAGGCTCTCCCTCCGATCAATCTAAGGCCAGTTGCCGGGCGCGACCTCGTCCTGTCGAAGCATCGCGGCCGCAATTTCCTTCACGAACTTGGCGCACACCATAGCGGTCTGTCCGTGAACGTCCCGGGTCG
>DATGYF010000493.1:0-3404 GCA_035298145.1 Terriglobales bacterium
TTCGCCTTCAGAATCTGGCGCACCGACATCGAGATGGCTTGCGTCGGCACCTGCGACAGGTCCGCGAACCAGGCCTCGCCCACTTGTTGCATCCGGCAGGCTTCGTCCAGGGTGACGATCAGGTATGGGTCTTCGATCTCAAAATCAGCCGGTGGATCATTGAATGCTAGATGTCCATTCTCGCCAATGCCCAGGAACGCGATGTCAATGGGCGCGGAGGCCAAATCCTTTCCCACGCGCCGAACCACTTCCACGGCATCGCCATCACCGTCGAGCAAGTGATATTTAGTAATTCCTGTTTTCTCCACCAGTTGCTCCAGCAGCATCTTGCGGAAGCTGCCGGGATGCGTAATCGGCAGCCCGATGTATTCATCCAGATGAAAGACCTCAACCCGCTTCCAGTCAATGCCGGGCTCGCGGGTGAGCGTGTCGAGGAACAGAAGTTGTGACGCGGCCGTCGCGGCGATGATGCGGGCCTGTCCGCGATCGCGAAGGGCGCGGCGAATCGCATTTGCCGCTTGCCCGGCGGCAGCCTTGCTGGCCGCACTCTTGTCGTTGAATACCTTGAGCGCCATGTGGGAAGTCCTGGCCGCCATCAATTCGGCGGTTTGAAGTGCGGCGATTATACAAGACCAGGGTCCCGCTTTCTATTGGCCAATAACGATTAAATAGCATGGGCCTCATCGTCAAAATGGTTGCCAAGAAGGAGCACCGCTCTTTAGACTGTGGCGCACGCAAATTTCCACTCAGGATGCTCATGCCTTCAATCCCGGCTGCTTCACACCTGCTGTCCGGAAGGTGGTTGACTCGCTTTCTCCCTGTCGCGCTTTTCCTGTTGATCGCGACATCCTCGTGGAAAGAGAGCCTGGCGCAAACCGTTCAAGTCGATGCCACGCCCAGCCACGTGGTCAACAAATTCAGCCCGCTATACGCACTGGGCACCACCGTGGACCGCGTACCCAGCAACTCCACCGACATGTTCTTCCGCCCCGATCAACTGAAACAAGTCCTGTCCGCTGGATGGGGCTCGGTCAGCTATCGTCAGAACACCGAGCTATTCGTGCAAGCCTGGCACTGGAATCCCAGGGGCAAGTGGAGCGATCCCTCCGGCAAAGGCTACTTCACCGGAGACGCCACTCCGACCAGGGAATCGATCCGCCACTCCTACGGCTATTCCCTGCAGCACCGCGGCTTCACCCGCAACGGCGGCACCGAATTCGACGGCTTCTCGCGCCTCGATGACGGCGACCTGAACACCTACTGGAAGAGCAATCCATATCTCACCCAGGGATTCACCGGTGAAGCGGATTCTCTTCATCCGCAGTGGGTGGTCATCGACCTCGGCACCAAGCAGGACGTAAACGCCATTCGCATTGCCTGGACCGAACCGTATGCCCGCGCCTACCAGGTACAGTACTGGACCGGCGAAGATGCCATGGACGACCAGGGCAACGGTGAATGGAAGAACTTTTCTACCGGAGCCGTGACCGAGGGCAAGGGCGGCACCGTAACTCTTCCTCTGGACTCGTCTCCGGCCAGCGCGAGGTTCGTTCGTATCCTGATGACCGCATCCTCGAACACCTGCGACTCCCACGGTCCGAGTGATCGTCGCAACTGCGTAGGCTATGCCATCCGCGAAATCTATCTGGGAACAATCGATGCCCAGGGAAATTTCAAAGACCAGCTGCACCATTCTCCCGACCAGCAACAGTCCCTTACCTACTGCTCTTCGGTCGATCCCTGGCACCAGCCTTCCGATCTGTACGTCGCGCCCGATCGAATGGAGTCGGGAGACCAGCCCGGCCTCGACCTCTTCTACACCAGCGGCATCACCCGCGGACTACCCGCAGTGATTCCCGTGGCCATGCTTTACGGCACGCCGGAAGATTCAGTGGCCCAGATGACTTATCTGAAGAAGCGGGGCTATCCCGTCTGGTATGTCGAGATGGGCGAAGAGCCCGACGGCCAGTACATGCAGCCCGAGGATTACGGCGCATTCTATTTGCAGTGGGCCACAGCCCTTCATCGTGTGGACCCGAGTTTCAAGTTAGGCGGGCCCGTCTTCGAAGGTGTCACCGAGGACATCAAGGCCTGGCCGGACGCACAAGGCAGAACTTCCTGGTTCGGCCGCTTCCTCGATTACTTGAAGGCCCACGGCCGCCTTTCCGACCTGGCCTTCATGTCGTTCGAACACTACCCTTATGACGGCTGCGAGACTCCGTGGAAAAATCTTTACCAGGAACCGCAACTGCTCACGCACATCATGCAAGTCTGGCGTGACGACGGTCTGCCGCCCAACGTTCCGCTGCTCGACACCGAAACCAATGCCCACGGTGGCGAAGCTTCGGTAGAAATCTTCGGGGCCCTGTGGCTGGGCGACACCTTCGCCGGCTTTCTGACCGCCGGCGGCCAGGCCACCTTCTACTATCACGCGCTTTCCTACTCGCCGGCCCACCCGGTGTGCCCTAACAGTTGGGGTACGTATCACATGTTCATGGTGGACCCGAATTACCAGATCCGGTCACGCACCTCGCAGTTCTTTGCCGCCCAGCTGCTCACCCAGGAGTGGTCACAGCCGGTTGACGCCGAGCATCGACTCTTCTCCGCTGCCAGCGACATCAAGGACGACGACGGCCACGTGCTGGTTACAGCCTATGCCGTGCTCCGTCCCGATGGACAGTGGTCACTCCTGCTGATCAACAAGGACTATGACAACCCGCATGCCGTGCGTATCAAATTCCATGACGGCGACAGCAATACGGAGAGCTCCTTTGCAGGGCCAGTCGCGATGGTCACTTTTGGAAAGGCCCAGTATGAGTGGCACCCGGGTAGAAAAAAAGGCTACGCCGATCCCGACGGCCCCGCGGCAACCTCCACAATCGACGTCGGCGCCGGCGCGCAATATACGCTGCCACCTGCATCAATGACCGTGGTACGTGGCCGGGTGAAGCCTGTGGCGTCATCCAAAACTGAGTAGAAACCAGAACGAGTCGGTCGGAGGAAAGATGAAATTACTGCGCTACGGTTTACCGGGCGAGGAGAAGCCCGGCGTCCTGGCCACGGACGGCACCATCCGCGATCTGTCGAACCTCATCCCCGATCTCGCTGGGCCGGCCTTGCTTCCCGATTCGCTGGAAAAGCTGCGCCAGGCAGATATCTCGGATTTACCTCGCGTTCCCGGCAAACCCCGCCTTGGCCCGTGCGTGGGCGGCGTGGGAAAGTTCATCTGCATCGGTCTGAACTATTCCGATCACGCCGCCGAATCAGGCATGGCAGTCCCCGCCGAACCGGTTGTCTTCATGAAAGCCACATCATCCATTTGCGGCCCGGACGATGACGTCGTAATTCCGCGCGGGGCAAAAAAAGCAGACTGGGAAGTTGAACTCGGCGTGGTCATCGGCAAG
>DATGYF010000494.1:0-18912 GCA_035298145.1 Terriglobales bacterium
CGGCAGAGTTTCAACAAAACGGGGGCTTTCCGCCGAGTCGCCCAACACCTCGCGAATCTTGTTGATGGCCGTGTTCAGGTTGTGGTCAACATCGACGAAGGTGTCCGGCCATAAACGCTTTTGTAATTCCTCTCGCGTCACTACCTCGCCGGGGGACTCCAGCAGGATAGCTAGAACTTGAAAGGGCTGGCCCGGGAGTTTCAGCTTCACTCCAGCTTTGCGCAATTCTCCCGCCCGAACGTCAACTTCGAAGGTCTCGAACCGGAATAGCCGAGGAGAAGGGACAGCTGGTTCCACAGACGTTCGCCTCAAGGCCCCCAGTCTAGCACCGAATTTCATTTAATCTGTTCGCGCCCCGCATGTTTCCGGCCAGCCAGCCTGACCCCGAGACTTTTATTCCAAGCGAGCTAGCGGCGTTGACTTTCTTTTGACCCGCCGCTGATGCGCAATAGAGCGCCCATGCATTGAGGTTTCGGCACCCGAAGCGCAAGGTCGCCCTCACCGTGCGACCGGTGCGGAGGAGGACGACATGAAAGCAGGCAGCAGGAACCAACACCCAGCGACCCGCGAAACCCTCGGGCATAGTCGGCTTTTGTCCAGGGCGATGGTCGCCGCAATGGGCTTGATTGGGATCGTTGGCTACGCGTCTGTAGAAACCGCATTCGCAGGTGAGGACGATTTCAACTCCACGATCACGGTCGAGATTTACAACTACTCCCAAGCCTCGCCCGCCGTACTAACCAGGGCCGAACGCGAAGCTGGCCGAATCCTCGGCGCATCGGGCGTGCGGGCAGTCTGGTTACAGTGTCCGGTGGGGAAGTCCACTGCCAGCCCGCAAGGACTCTGCCAGAAGGCTCCCGAAGCTACCGACATTAGTCTGCGAGTGCTCGCTGCGCCCATCCAGAATAAGTTCCAGGATAAAGTCTTCGGTTTTACAGTCCATCCGGTCCTGGCCAGTGTCTATTACGAATCTGCCCTGCATCTCGCAGTGAGAGAGGGTGCCGAGTTCGAGCTGCCAATAATTCTGGGTTGCGTCATCGCCCACGAACTTGGTCATCTGCTGCTAGGGCCGAACAGCCATTCGGCTTCGGGAATAATGCAGGGAGAGTGGCGCCCCAAACAGTTCCACCTGGCACTGACGGGGAGACTCCTTTTCGCGTCCCAACAGGCAAAGCTCATTCGGGCAGAGGCGCGAAGACGAATGGAACTAAAGACGGGAACTCCCAAAGAGCAGCACCTAGCAATGGTTGATCCTCCAGCGGAACCTAAGTTTCCAAAGTGACAGATCACTTCAGGTGTGGCAACCGAGCCAAATAAAAGAAACAAATCGAGAAAGGAATTCCAATGACGTCAAAGAGGAACAAACTGAACTTAGTGTTAGCCGCTTTACTTCTGGTGGGCGGCTCGTCACCACTTCGAGTGCAGGCAATCACCAATGGCTTCCCAGATACCACCAACACTTTTAGCAATGTCGGAACCGTGCTCGCTGTGGGTCCAGACGGCCAAGCCTTCCAGATATGCTCCGGAACATTAATTTCGCCTACCGTATTCCTGGGCGTCGCCCACTGTGCCCTTTACTTCAGTGATTTTCTCGCTCCGGAAGGTTTCAAGCTGTACATGAGTTTCGGTAACCCGATCCCGATTTTCGAATTGACGGATGTGAATACTTTGATTCCCGTCACCCAGTTCATTCCCAACCCCAGGTACGTTCAAGCGAACGATACTCACCCTTTCAACCCGCACCACGGTAGCGATCCCGGCGATCTTGCTGTGATCATCTTGCCGCTGTCGGTCACGCAGGGGATTACACCTGCCGCTCTACCCACCCTTGGACTGCTCGATGAATTGGCGGCAAAGAACGCGCTTCGCGGGGTGTTGTTTACCGATGTAGGGTACGGGTCTGAAGACAGATTCGGAAATCGACCGAATCCAATGCCGCGAATGTTCGCCTTTTCCGCTTTCAGAGCACTGGAGCCCGGATTTTTGCAGCTGTCGATCAATCCGAATCTCAATAAACGGAGGTGCTTGCTTTGGTGACTCCGGCGGGCCGGACTTTTTGCCAGTCAACGGCAAGCTGATTCTGATGGCGATAGCCAGCGTTGGCGGGGATCATGTTTGCCGTGCAACGAGCGGAAATTACCGCCTCGATACAGCCACCGCACGGGACTTTCTCGGGAATTTTGTCACCCTACCTTAGACTTTAGGGGATTCAGCGATGTTTTGCGGGAAAGACGTTTCTGCCGGACTGAAACCGGGGTGGTGTCCCAGAGCCATCTCTGCGCCGTATCTCATCAGTCCCGTGCTACGCTGGCCGCGGTGTCCCGGCTCTTCGGCGCCGGAGATAATAGCGCACTATCAAGCTGAGAATGAACCAACCGGCGCCGACGGTGCCCTTCAGCGTGCCGCTGATCTTCGATTTTCCGATACGCGGGTAATAGCTCACCGGGACTTCGACCACGCGGAATCCGGCCAGGGCGCCTTTCAGGATCATCTCAACTGCCCAGCCATAAGTGGTCTCTTCGAGCGCGAGCGTGCGTAGCACATCTGCGCGGCCAGCGCGAAACGGGCCGAGATCAGTAATGTCCAGCCCATGCAGAAGCCTGATCAGGCTGGCGGCGAGACGATTACCAAAGGCCTGATGCCAGGGCAACGCCCCGGCAGAACCCTGCCCCTGCAGGCGGGAACCGAGCGTGATGTCGGCACGCCCTTCAATAATCGGCGCTAAAAGAATCGGCAGTTCGGAGGGCCGGTCGCTATAGTCGCCATCGAGGAACACAACCACGTCCGGGGAGTCTGCCGCGGCCAGGCCCGTGAGGCACGCTTGCCCGTAGCCGCGGCGCGGTTCCTGAATTACGCGGGCTCCCGCTCCTGCGGCGATCTCGGGAGTCCCATCGCTCGAATTGCTGTCAACAACGATGACCTCCGTCGTGAGATGGGACGGAAGGTCGGCTAGAACGAGCGCAATCGCCTGAGCTTCATTATGGGTAGGGATGATGACGGATACTCGCACGTAAATTTGGCCCCATCACCACCACGGCGAGGAGGGCCACCGTTGCGACAGCCAGGCGTCAACGCCCCATTTCCGGCCGGCGTGTCCGATAGCGAGCCCGAGTGATGCGAGCACCGGAACCAGCAGTTCCCAGATCCACGAGGTGCCCCACTCCGAAATCCAAAGGCTGCCGAGAAACAGAAAAGCCACAAATGCGGCCGGCCGGGTAAGCAGACCGATGACCAGCAGGATGCCGAGAGAGATTTCGGTCAGGCCCTGCATGGGAGCCGCGATCGCGGCGTGGTTTGCCGCCAGGCCCATCACCGCCTTCCAGGCAGCCGGGCAGTGGCTCGCTTTGATGTAGTAATTGATCAGACCCGCGTAACCCGCCGGGGTGTAGAGGCCTTTCCCCAGATTCTCGAAAAAGACCCACATGAACATCGCGCCGATGGTCAGTCGGACGATGGCCAGACCGTCTGCTGCTGGCAGTTGTTGGACACCCGTGGTGGCGTCACTTCGCAGTGAGGTTGCGGCCCTTGTCATGGTGAAACCTCGTCCTGTGGATGCTATACCAGATGGGAAATATTCGACTAGTCTCAGCCAAGCCATGGTTACGAATTACCGCCAGAAGTGTCCTTGAACAACGACGAACGTATAGCCGGTGGATCGGCCATAAGTGAGCACTTTTGCTCAGACTCATTGGCACGCCGCTTGCTAGTCTCCCCGCGGAACCTTAAAGGAAATGGTCATGAATCGCCGAACAGGTGTGAGGGATGCTGCCGGCGGCATGGAGGTAGGAAACACTCCTGCCGCTGGACGAGCCGAGCATGATAGGCAGACCTATTACTTCGGTTTACTTCGGTGGTTCGAATAAATTCAGGTCGTGTGACGTAGATCACAGCCAAGGCCCATTCAGGTTGTATATATAAGAGCGACACTCGGTGAATACTGCGCACTCGCTTGCAAACTATCGACATTGAGTTTAAAGAACGCGACATCCTGGAGTGCCCGGTTCACGGCCGTGCCCTTTGGGGAACGCTAGATTGGGTGGGTGAGGGAGATCACAAACGAGGGTGATGGTGAGCACTGAGCGCCAAAGCAGAGTTCTGCAACTCTGCTCAGGAATCGCGGCGGCTTGTGTTACGGGCGTTGAGTCCTCCGCGATTCACAAACTGACGAGCTTGGGTTCGATCCGATAGCGCAGAGATGAGCAATTTTGCACAGTTTTGGGCAGCTATTGGCAGTAGTCTCCCGATAATTTGGGCCCTGCTGAAATTTACAGCTGCCTCGGCGATTTCTGCGGAGAGAATCTGACTGGGCGCGCCGCAGGAGAACCGGGCAGCCAGACTGGTGAGAACGGGAGTGGTTTTAACCGTCAGCGACGGGTTCAGGGGAAGACCAAAACTTCATTTGTGACGCACCCCGCGTTCGAGGAAGGGATAGCGATGAAGTCATCGAAATGGTTTCGGCGGATCGTGCTTGTTTCTACGCTGGCAGGCGCTGCGGCTATGACTGTGTCGCAAAGTGCGGCGCAAGAGAATAACAAGCCGGTGGCAGCAGAGCCTTCATCCGCCGCGGCCCAACCCGCAGCCCAGCCCGAGGGCGATTACGTCGGCTCCGAGGTATGCGTGACGTGCCATGCCGACCAGGAAAAGAGCTTCGTTCACACCATCATGGGCAACGCCATGGCGCATGCTAAGACCCCCTTGGAGAAGCTGGGCTGCGAAGCCTGTCACGGACCGGGCAAAGCCCACGTGGAGGCGGGGGGCGGCAAAGATTCGATCCCTGTGCGTTTCACCAAGGATTCCAACACCCCGGTCGAGGAGCGCAATGCGGCGTGCCTCTCCTGCCACACCAAGGGCAATCAAATGTTCTGGAACGGCAGTCCCCACGAATCACGGGCTATGGCTTGCGTGGACTGTCATCAGGTGCACTACGGCAGCACTGCCGAACGGTATGCGGCTCTCGCTTCCTCAGACTCGCGCTACGGAGCGCCGCTGACCGAACACGTAGGCACCAAGCTGCCGCAACCGGAGTTATGCCTGCAGTGCCACCAGATGCGGCGGGCGCAGTTGCAGCGCTCCTCGCACATGCCATATCGCGAGGGCAAGGTCACATGCACCAGTTGCCACAACCCGCATGGCAGCCCGAACCCGAGCCAGCTGTTGCAAAGCTCGATCAACGAGAACTGTCTCAGCTGCCATACCGAACGGCGCGGCCCCTTTCTGTGGGAGCATCCCCCGGTAATGGAGAACTGCGCCAACTGCCACGAGCCACACGGCAGCAGCAATCCACAATTGCTGAAGGTGCGGATGCCCCGGGTTTGCGACTCCTGCCACGACGCGAGCCGCCACCCCACACAGCCGCAGCCGCTGGGTTCCATCAAGAACTTCAACCGGGGCTGCACCAATTGCCACTCACTGATTCACGGATCGAACCACCCCTCGGGCAACTTCTTTTTGCGTTAGCAAGGAGCGAGCAATGAAAACCGCCAGAACGAGATCCCTGTCGCTGATGCTCATACTCCTAATAGCGCCGGTCACTCTATTCGGCCAGGATCAGACCCCTCCCGTGGCCGGCGTGGTCGAATTGGGCAGCCGCTGGAGTTGGGGAGACGTGTATGGGCGCCCGGATCTGCCCTTTGACCCGGCACTGAAAACGTCGAAGTACAACGAATACCGCGACCTGCGCGACGGATTCTTCGTCCCCAGGGTTCGCCTGAGCATGGATGACATCGCCGGGTCGAAATATTTCCTGGACGTGCAATCCAATAATGCGATTTATCACGACCAAAGCTACCTGGCGACTTTCGGTGCGTGGAACCGGTTCAAGGTGCAGTTCCGCTACGACGAAATTCCCCACACCTACACCAATACCGCGCGCACGCTTTACACTCAAACGGCACGGGGAGTGCTGACCATTCCGTTGCTCACCCGGAACACCCTGCAGGGTCTGGCAGCCTCGGATCCGACCCTGCTCCCGAGCACCATCCAGACGCAGTTGGTGCCCAGCATGAACTTTATCGTGCCCGCCATCGAGCGCCGGGCAGGAACCTTTCTGTTCGCCTATGACCTCACACCGGACTGGGATTTGCTGGCATCTTACTCGCGCGAACATGAGACCGGCACACGCCCTCTGGGCCTGATTTTCAACTCCAGCCCCAGTGCTTCCCTGACCGGGGGATACGGGGCGGAAGTACCGGAACCCATCGACTACTTCAACAATACGGTGAAGATTAGAGCTGAGTACGCCCGCAAGCGATGGGTAATGCAGTTCGGTTATACGGGATCGTTTTTTCAGAACGCTACCAAGTCGCTGGTGTTCGACAATCCGTTCCTCACCGCCGATTGCGTCGCGCCCACCGGTTGCACAAACGCTACCCAAGGCCCGGCGACAGGGCAGGTAGATCTTTACCCCGACAACCAGGCCCACTACCTCAACTTCGCGGGCTCGTTTCTGTTGATGAAACATCTGCGCCTGCTGGTCAGCATCAACGCCGGCTGGCTGCGGCAGAATGACTCTTTTTTGAATTACACGACCAATACGATATTGCTGGCGGGCGCCGGTCCACTGCCTTCGGGGAGTCTGCAGGGAGAAAAACAGACGCTGGCAATGAATTACAAATTGATCCAGACGCTGGGCAAGAAGTTCGCCATCAAAGCAGGTTACCGGCAATACGACTACAACAACGACACTCCGGTGCGCGGTTTCACCCCTGTGCAGGGCGACATTTCGGCGGCGGATCCCACCAGCCCGGAGGAAAACACCCCGTTTGGATACAACCGGAAGAACATCGAGGTGACCGGAAACTGGTACTACGCCAAGAAGAGCTCGGTGAAGGTGGGCTATGAAGGCGAGATCATGGATCGTTCGCATCGCGACGTCGAGCATTCGACCGAAAATGGATTTGTGGCCGCCATCGACTCGGCGCCCCGAAAGGACCTGTCGTTCCGGGTGTCGTACCGCTATTCAGAGCGAAACCCGGAACAGTACCTGGATGACCAGACGCTGGAAATTAACGGAGGGATCACCGCCGACCAGATCTTCAGCCGGCGCTTTGACGAGGCCACCAGAACCCGCAACCGCGGAGATGCCCAGATCCAGTACAGCCCCACCGACCGGCTGAGCTTCTCCGGGTTCGGCGGCACGATGCAGGACAATTTCAATCACCGGGGCGGGGTCAACAGCGCCACGCCACTGAATTTCATCGCGGGCACTACGTATCCCTATTATTTGTATGGAGTACTGAAAGATCTTTCTTACAACGCCGGCTTCGATAGCGATTTTACTCTGACCAACGCGGTGACCATGTTCGCCGAATACTCCTATGAGCGCTATTACAAAGCCATGACCTCAAGGTACCGGGCGCCCGGCGGAGCTACACCCACACCCTTGGACTGCGGCACTCCCGGGCGGGGTTGTGACAGCGCCAACAATGATTGGGGAAGCACTTCGCGCGAGTTTGTCCACATTCTTGCCGGCGGCATCGATGTGCATTTCAACAAGAAAGCAAACCTCAACACCTACTACACGCTGTCGGCGGCGAAGGGCCATGTGGACAGCCGGCCGTTTGGCGATCCTACGCTGCTCACGGGTCCCGACAAATTCCTGCTTATTGGCACCAATGCCGCCGTAGATTATCCGGAGACAGTCAGCCGAAGCCACCAGGCTGTAGCCATCTTCCGGTACAAGCTGACTAAGAACCTGACCTCCAAGGTCGAGTATCGCTACCAGCAATTCGATTCCAAGGACTATCAGACCAGCGCCATGACGCCCTACATGGGATGTGTCAGTCCGCTGCCGCCGGGAGCTCCGGTCCCCGGGTGCACGAGTCCGCTGCTGGGTACGCCCAGTCCGTTTTATCCGTACTTCCTGGTGGGAGATACCAGCGCCGCCAGATATTTGTTCCTGGGGGCAGACCAGCCGTCGTACCGTGCACACTATTTAGCGGCGACGGTCGAGTATCACTTTTAAAGCTGAGGCGCCGGCCCGGCGGTATTGTTTCAGCGGTGCCATGTCCGGATTAGGAAAGGCCATAACATTTTATGCGGCGAAGCAAGTCGTCGTCCCTCCTGGTTATTTCAATAGCGGCCCTTGTCCTGGCTTTGACCCCAGCTCAGGCCCAGAGCAGTCCGACTGATGGGGCTGCGCTTTTTAAAGCGAAGTGCGCCATGTGCCACGGCCCGGATGGGGCGGGCAACACGCCCATGGGCAAGAAGCTGAGCGTCCGCGATCTGCGTTCGGCCGAGGTGCAGAAGCAGCCGGATGCGGATCTCATGCACGTCATCGCGCAGGGCAAGGCAAAAATGCCGGCTTTTGGCAAGTCTCTGAATGAAGACCAAATCAAGCTCCTGGTCACTTACATTCGTGAACTTGGCAAGAAGTAGTCCATCGAAAGGCGGCTATGGCCACAGGGGATGAGGGAATGATCAGCCCGGCTGATCATATTGATCCGGTGCCGCGCCGGCAGTTTGTCGAACTGGTATTAGGTAGCGGAGTTCTGGCCACAGTGGTGGCTTTTGTGTATCCGGTACTTCGCTATCTGGTGCCGCCCAAGGAACTGGACCTCGGAAGCGATGCGGTCGTAGCTGGGCGGGTTGGGGAACTCAAGCCGAACAGTGGGAAAATCTTCCGCTTCGGCAACCGCCCGGGACTTCTGATCCGTACCGCCGGCGGTGACTACCGTGCGATGTCAGCGACCTGTACCCACCTTTCCTGCACCGTCCAGTACCGCGATGACATGCAGCAAGTATGGTGCGCATGCCACAACGGTCATTACGACCTGAATGGCAGAAACATCGCCGGGCCGCCCCCGCGCCCACTGGAGTTGTATGAAGTACAGGTTCGGGGCGAGGAAATCTTCGTGAGGCGCCGCCGGGAGGCTTAACCATGGGTCTTCTGCGTGGCCTGCGCAGTTGGCTGGACGAGCGTTTCGGATGGGACGCGCTGATCGCCCCGCTACGAAAGAAGACTGTCCCCCTGCACCGGTTTTCCTACTGGTATTTTCTCGGTGGCATCACCCTGTTCCTGTTCATCATCCAGGTGGTCACCGGGATCCTGCTGCTTCTGTACTACCGGCCGGGGGCGAGCGAGGCCTTCGAGAGCGTTCAGTACATCATGACCCGGGTGCAGTTTGGCTGGCTGATCCGTTCCATCCATTCATGGTCGGCCAACCTGATGATCTTTACCGCCTTCGCGCACATGTTCAGCGTGCTGTTTTTCAAGGCATACCGCAAACCACGCGAACTCACTTGGGTGAGCGGCGTCATCCTGCTCTTTCTGGTGATGGGATTCGGATTCAGCGGGTACCTTTTGCCCTGGAACACATTGGCGTTTTTCGCCACCAAAGTCGGGACCGAGATCACCGGACAGGTACCCATCGTCGGAAGGCCCATGATGATCTTTCTTCGTGGCGGGGAAGAGGTAACGGGGGCGACACTGACCCGATTCTTCGGATTTCACGTTGCCGTTCTGCCCGGTTTGACCACGTTGCTGGTACTTGTGCACCTGCTTCTGGTCCAGCGCCTGGGCATCAGCGTACCACCCAAACTGGAAGCGGAATGGAAGGCCAGCCCGGCCCAAAGACGTGAGATGAAGTTCTTTCCGAATTTCATGCTGCGTGAGCTGATGGCCTGGTACGTCGCGTTGGGTGTTCTGGGCGCTCTCGCGGCGATTTTTCCGTGGAATTTGGGGATCAAGGCCGATCCCTTCGTATCGGCGCCGGCCGGGATCAAACCCGAGTGGTACTTCCTCTTTATGTTTCAGACGCTGAAGCTGATTCCGCCGAAGGTCTGGTTCATTGATGGGGAGGTCATTGGAGTTGTGGTGTTCGGGTTGATTGCTTTGCTCTGGCTGCTCCTGCCGTTTCTCGGCAGGAATCATCCTTCCCGGGTCCAACGGTGGATCACAGGAATCGGAATTTTTGCCCTTGCTTATATGGCAGGTATGACCGTCTATGGCCATTTCGCACAGTAACGGCAGGATGTTACCGGGAGGCCTGCTAGGCTGCCTGATGTTATGGGCCGCCGTGGCTACCGGTCAGACCAAAAACTCTTGCCTGGACTGCCATTCCAACCTGCCGGAGCCGCTCGGTGTAACCCAGGAAAAGTTCAGCCATGACATCCATGCGCAGAAAGGCTTGACCTGCGCCAGTTGCCATGGAGGCGATCCCACCAGCGACGATCCCGACAAGGCCATGAGTCGCAAGGCGGGATGGAAGGGCAAGATTGATCGCAAGCAAATTCCCCAACTATGCGGAACCTGCCATTCGGATACGACCTATATCCGGCAGTTCAACCCCAGCCTGCGTACGGATCAGTTGAGCCAATACCGCACCAGCGTACACGGCAAGCGTCTGGCCTTGGGCGATACCAAAGTTGCGGTTTGCACCGATTGCCACAGCGTGCATGACTTGCGCGCGCCCACCGACTCGCAATCAACGGTAAACCCCGTCAACGTGGCAAACACGTGTGCCCGTTGCCACGCAGACCCCAGCTACATGGCCGAGTACAAGATTCCGACCAGCCAGTTCGCGGAGTATGGCAAGAGCGTTCATCATGAGGCGCTGGTGGTGCGTGGAGACTTGAGCGCTCCGACCTGCACTACCTGCCATGGTAATCACGGCGCCACCCCGCCGGGATTTGCGTCGGTGGCCAATGTTTGTTCGACTTGTCACGTCTTTCAGGCGCAGTTATTCGATGCCAGCCCTCATAAAGAAGCCTTCTCGTCAGCCGGCCTCCCGGGTTGCGTGACTTGTCATAGCAATCACGGCATCCTCCACCCGACGGACGAACTTATCGGAACAGATGAGAAGGCCGTTTGCACGCAATGCCACACCGAGGGGGACGCTGGTTTTGTTGCCGCGGGAAAAATGAAACAACAGTTAGTTCAGCTTGCCGGGGCAATCGACGGTGCGGATCAGATTCTGAGTCGCGCCGAGCAGTCGGGCATGGAGGTGAGCCAAGCCAGTCTGGATCTCGTACAAGCCAGGGACGTCCTGACCAAAGCGCGAGTCACGGTACACAGTTTCAACGTCGCCCGTATAGAATCCGAAATCAAACCCGGAATGGAAACTGCCGCGAAGGACTACGATGCGGGGAAAAAGGCGATGGCTGAACGCGAGTACAGGCGTGTTGGACTGGGGGTGTCTCTGGTAGCGATCGCATTGGTGCTGGTTGGATTCCGGCTGTATCTCAAGCAGATTGAAAGCTAGGACGGCAGCGAGCAATGTTCACTCCGTACAGCCTCGACACTCCGGGATGGCAAGGTTGTACTGTCGATGGAAGGGTTCCCCGGTTTGTGAACAAGCGAGACGGATGTACTATGGTGCGGTTCTTGAAATATGGATCAGCCGGGTTGAAGAGTGCCAGGAAGGCTTGGGGCCCGGCCCTAAGGCTTCCCGGTCAAGTACAATACAACAACTGAATGTGGGTTATCAGGAGGAGTCATGTTAAAGATGAAAACTGATGTGCAGCGCGCTGTCCTCGCGGTTGTCGTAACCGTGGGCACCCTGTGGAGTATGACGATGGTTGGGCAAGATACTGCGAGTCTGTACAAGACAAAGTGTGCAACCTGCCACGGCGCAGATGGAAAGGGCGGTACGCCTGTGGGCAAGAAGTTGGGATTGCGTGATTTCAGCTCGCCAGAAGTACAGAAGATGAGTGATGCCGAGCTGACCACCATCATCGCTGACGGCAAAGGGAAGATGCCAGGCTACAAGAAGAGCCTGAAGCCGGAGCAGATCAAGGACCTCACCGCTTTCGTCCGCGAGTTGGCCAAGAAGAAGTAACGGGATAGCGGATCATTCGCCGTCGCTCTCTGCCAGGTAGTTCATGGGAATCCGTGGCCAGGGGTGTCAACTCTCCTGTGTAAACGAGCAGGTTTTGTTGTTGGGGATGGGTGCAGGGGAATGTCTTCCCACGATAAGAAACTGATCGACGCGGAGATCAATGACCTCGCTAGGTACATCCGCCAGCTTGCCAAAGGTAAGTGACCGCGCCGCGATGAAGAGCGCAGCGGCCATTGTTGGATGCCTGGTGCTGGCGCTGTTGTACGCCACAGGCACGGCTGTTGCGCAGAAACCCACGAATGAAGACTGCTTAACCTGCCACGCCGACGCCAGCCTCGCCAAGGAAGTCAATGGCAGGCCGGTGAGCCTGTACGTCGATCCGGAAAAGTTCAAGACCTCGATACACGGCGGCATGTTTTCCTGCGTTGACTGTCACTCCGACATCAAGACTTCTCCCCACGAGGCCATGCCAGCCAAAGTCTCCTGTGCGACTTGCCACAGCGAGCAACAAGCAGCATACAACCGTAGTCTGCACGCCAACTCCACTCAGGGTGGGCAACCTGCTGCCACATGCACCGATTGCCACGGCAGCCCGCATGAGCTTCGGCCTTCCAGCGATCCCAAATCACGGATTAACCATGCAAATATTGCCGTTACGTGCGGCACTTGCCATAGCCAGAAGTTTGTGATGGGAGCCGCCGGCCGCAGCACCCAGCCGTTTGTTTCCTACCAGGAGAGCGTCCATGGTCAGGCCGTGGCCAAGGGCGTGGAGAAGGCGGCCGTCTGTACTGATTGCCATGGCGCGCATGACATCACGACTGCGGCTGACCCCAAGTCGCCGATTTTCAAATTCAGCGTTCCCCATACCTGCGGCAGGTGTCATGGCACGGTCGAACGGGAGTTCGAGCAGAGCATTCATGGCCAGGCGATCGCGCGTGGAGACTGGCAGGCACCGATTTGCACTGATTGCCACGGCATCCATTCCATCAAGTCACACAAGGACCCCGCCTCACAAACATCGACCCAGAACCTGGCGTGCGCGCATTGTCATGAGGGTGTGCAACTCTCCCAGGAATTCGGCTTTGAGGGGAACCGGGTGTCGACGTATCTGGCCAGTTACCACGGTTTGGCCTCGCGGCGAGGCTCGACGGTCGTGGCCAATTGCGCTAGTTGCCATGGCGTACACAACATTTTGCCCTCCAGCGATCCGCGCTCCAGCGTCCACCCGGCCAACTTGGTCAAGACTTGCGGGCAGTGTCACCGCGGCGTGACCGATCAATTTGTCGCCGCGAAGGTGCACGTCAACGCGCCGCTATCGGGCGACATCGGCAGTATTGTGGTCCGCTGGGTGCGTCGGTTTTATGTGTGGCTCATTGTGATCGTGATCGGCGGCATGGTAGCGCACAACTTTATTATCTGGAGGTTTAAGGCCATCTCCCGCCGCAGAAGACAGGGCGAGCGCACCGTCACCCGAATGGATCGGGGGCAACGCATCCAGCACGCCGTCCTGTTCGCCAGTTTCACCGTACTGGTTTTCACCGGCTTCGCCCTGAAGTTTCCCGACTCCTGGTTCAAGTATCTGGTGCTGGGAATGAACGAAAGCCTGCGTAGCATCGTCCACCGCGCCGCGGGCGTCGTGCTGATCGCGGCGGCCTTTTATCATCTTGTATATCTTGCGTTCTACCGCGACGGCCGTCGGCTGCTGCGGGACATTTGGCCTTCGGTCGGAGATGTCGCCGAATTCTGGAACAATCTCCGTTATCATCTCGGGTTGATTCCGCGTGGGCCTCGGTTTGGGCGTTTTACCTACGCGGAAAAGGTGGAATATTGGGCTCTCGTGTGGGGGACCATCATCATGGCGGTCACCGGAGTGATGCTCTGGGCCCCGACGACGGTGGGGAAACTGCGCCCACGCTGGTGGCTGGATGTGGCTACAGCTATTCATTTCTACGAGGCCGTCCTGGCCAGCCTGGCCATCGTCGTCTGGCACTTCTACCAAGTCTTCTTCGACCCGGATGCCTATCCGATGAACTGGGCGTGGTGGGACGGAGAGGTACCTCTCGAGCATTACCAGGCCGAACATCCTTTGGATTTGGAAGCTGTGCTGGAAGCCGGCCACGTTCCGGCCGCGAAACCGGAGACGCAAGAGCCGGCGCCAACCGAAAGGGAAAGCACCGACAAAGGGACCAAGACCACAGAGACCGAGCATGACTCTTGAATGGGATGCACGCAGCGGCGGCGAAGTGCTAACTTCGCTGCACTCCGCAGGCCTGCAGCTCACCGCGAAACGTACCGCGGAAGCACTGAAGGAATGGGGCTATCGAAGCCAGGGCCTGGCTTGGTCGCGGCCGCAAGCGTGGCTGTGGTGATTGGGTTGCGTCTTTACCTCCGTCAAGGCGAAAGCCGGCCGCGCTGAAGTTCGCTCGCGATTTATCCTGCGAGCATGTACACTCCAGAATCTGGTAGAGAGCAACCATGGCGCCAGACAATCAAACGTCTCCTCCCCAAGAACATTGGCACAAGCTGCGCCTGCTTTTGCGCAACCCAATCAGTCTGGCGGGCGTAGCGCTGGCGCTGGTCAGTCTGGGCAATATTTTCCTGTTTTCCTTGGTCGGTTTGATTGCGGCACGACCCAGCCCCTACATCGGCATCCTGGCGTATATGGTGGCACCGGCCTTCTTGATTGCCGGGCTATTGCTCATCGGTATAGGCGTCTGGCGGGAGCGGCGGAAAAAAGCCGGCGAGGTTGCACTATACCCCCGTATTGATCTCAACGATCCCGCCCAGCGCAGTGCTGTGCTTTCTTTCGGCGTGTTTCTGGTGGTGTTTATCATGCTCAGCGGAGCAGGCAGCTATAAAGCCTACGAGTTCACGGATTCTGTACAGTTCTGCGGGCAAACCTGCCACTCGGTGATGAAGCCGGAATTCACTGCGTACCAACTGTCTCCACACGCGCGGGTGGGATGCGTGGAGTGCCATGTGGGCTCAGGGGCGACCTGGTACGTGAAATCGAAGCTGTCAGGAACACGGCAGTTATTTGCCGTCATGTTCAACACTTTTCCCCGGCCCATTCCCACCCCGGTACACAATCTGCGTCCGGCGCAGGAAACCTGCGAAGAATGCCATTGGCCGAAGAAGTTTTATGGAGCGCAACTCAAGGTTTTTACCCACTACTCCAGCGACGAAAAGAATACGCCGCGCCAGATCCGAATGCTGATTAAGACTGGCGGAGGCGATCCGGCCACGGGCGCGCCCGAGGGCATCCACTGGCACATGAACATCTCCAACGAGATTGACTACGTCGCAGCGGATGAAAAGCGGCAAATCATTCCTTACATCCACGTCAAAGATCCGCAAGGCCGCGTGACCGAGTATTACGCGCAGGATTCCACCTTGAGTAAGGAGCAGATCGCAAAGGCCAGCAGGCATCGCATGGACTGCGTAGATTGCCATAACCGTCCAACCCACATTTACATCCCGCCCGATCAAGCTGTGGACCAGGCCTTAATAGCGCACAAATTAGACGCCTCTCTGCCCTACATCAAGCAGCAGGCGGTCGCGGCCCTGACCGGCAAATACGACACCACCGAAACGGCGGTACAGGCGATTGCCCACGACATTGAGGGATTTTACGAAAGCAAATACCCCGAGGCGGCAAAGGACAAGCAGCTTGAAATCCGCAACGCGATTGCAGAGGTCCAGCAAGTTTTCCGTCGAACCACCTTTCCAGAGATGAAGGTGGACTGGCAGACGCACCCCAACAATCTAGGGCATTTCTATTTCAATGGTTGTTTCCGTTGCCATGATGGCCAGCACGTGAGTCCGGAAGGAAAAGTGATCAGCAAGGATTGCAATATCTGTCACACGCTTATGGGACAAGAAGAGGGCGGAGTCAGCATGGCGGCGGTACCCAAACTAAGCTTCCAACATCCAGTAGATCTCGGCGATCTGACCCAGGTGAATTGCAGTGATTGCCACAATGGCGGTACGGGACCCTAACTCTACGGCCGGGATATCCCGGGTTGGGAGATCTGGTGCGGCGCGCACCCTCGGTTCAGCTTGGCGTCAAAGTTGAACGGATCAAGAGCGCCGTCCACGCACAGGTCAGCCTGGTCCCACTTGTTCAGGTTGCCCTCGATGACCTTCCGTTCGAACGAGACTCGGTAGGAGCGCCGTAGGGAACGCCATTCATCTGCGCCGCCCACCCACTGCGGATCTTGTCCTCAAGCGCTCCGGGAAAGGTGGCGGGAGGCTGCGTTTTGGGCTCAGGCCAGCGTGGCTGCGAGTGCGAAGACACAGGGTCGAGGCGGTCAACCCCAGGCGCATGATTGAAGTCACATTGCTGTAGCGCCGCCGTCCCGGCGGCCGTCGTGAGCGCGTCCCGCCCTCGGGACAGCCAGCGAGATGCCGGCGCTACAGCGAGACAAGGCTAGCTCTTCTTTAAGTGTTTGCTGATGGCCTTGGTCATCTGGAACATGTCCAGTCTGGCCTTGCCGAAGACTGGCTTGAGTTTTTCGTCGGCCACAATTTCTCGCCGTTTCTTCGGGTCCTGGAGTTTATGCTTCTTGATATAAGCCCACACCTTCTTCGCTACCTGCGGCCGGGAGATGGGCGCGGGTGATCCCAATATTTCAGCCAGTTGTGGTGAAGGCTTCAGCGGCATCTGGGCCATCTTCAGGAAGGCCGGGTTTGTCTTTTTCTTGGGCATTGAGAAATCCTCCGTTAACTGCACAGACATTGTAGCTTCACCAGCGCTATTCACGGGAGTAACGACTTGAATCTGTGCCGTTCAGGAATGGAGACCGCCAGACTGTTATGGGGTATGAGTCCGGTGAGTATCGTCCCGGATCTGAGACTATCGAGAGTCGCCGCAACCTCCGTCGTTGTTTGCCGGCAGGTTTGGCGGGCGCATGATCGGCCGGATATGGTTGCCCGACGTGACCCAGCATCTGAACTATTTCGTTGCCTCGTCCCACTCCTTGCTGCCCCGAGCCAGCAGGGGTGCACGATCTTCCTTCAAAAGCCAGCGCTCTTTCACCAGGAAGTCAATCGCGTTTTCATACCGGCGCAGATAGTCCTGGCGGCTCGAGTAGCGCTCTGCTATCGACATGCGCGGGTCGCCCGTCTTCTCACGTTCCGCCATGGTCCTGGGAAAAGGCAGGTAAGAGCCTTCAAATGAAACGCGCTGATCCGGCGCCCCAATCGAGGGATCGCGCAGGTTCCATCCCGTGTACGTTGCCAGGGGCACCGCTATTTCCGGCAGATGAATGCCCGCGCGCTCATTGCCATCGCGATCGACCTGGGGCACCAGTACGGGAAACGGTTCGCCCACTTTCGGAGGCTGGATGCTGATGATGCCGCGCTCCCACTCTGGCCCGAAACTCAGCCGGTATGCCCGGTTCGCTTCCCGCGGCAAGTTGACATTGGGAATCGTGGGGAATGCGTAATCACGGATCGGTACCAGGGTATGGTCGGCAATCTTCGGATAGCTGCTCTCCGGTGGCGCGGTGCCGTTGCGAACCCAGGCATCCAGGTTGGCGACCATGGCCCGCCAGAAGTATCGGATCGGAAGCGGCGACTGAGGTTCCTGTCCATGCAAGTCTCCGGTTCCCCGCGCCGGCGGAAAGGGTCCAGAAAAATGCTGTAGTCCCGGGAAGTAATAAATGCGGACTCGGGAAGAAATGGCCGCGTCCTGCTTTGCGTCTGCTGTCGTATGAATGAGCGAGGCCGCCCGTCCCCAGTATTCGTACGATGTGTGTGACAGGAACACGCGGGGAAGGACATTTTCTGCTGTTGCGCGATCAAGCAGTCCTTCCCTTTCCCCGGTCAAGGGATCGGTCTCCGGTTGGTCGGTGAACGGAAAGATGTCGGTAGGGAAGAAGACTGCCGACGTGGGTTGGGCATCGCGTGATGGTTGTGCAAATCGGAAGTTGAAACTGCCCCGGCCGGCCCCTGCGACATGGGCGAGCACGCCATCGAGAGCCATCCTGCCTTCTTCGTCCGCGTTGAATCCCTGATAGAGAAAGTCGCGCAGAAAGCGCCCGTTCTGCGAGATGCCTTCCCCATACACGCGGGCTGCGGGAACAAGCGAGCCGGGATCGTGCTTGGCATAGGCGGCGAAGTCGCGTACCGTAGCGAGACCGAGTCCAGCAACAACCGGGTCGCGGACCACGTAGATGTATTCGTAAATCCTGCCGGGCTGAAAGCCTCCGTTGAGATGGATATGGCGGTCGCTGGCAACGAGTTTGCCGTCAACCGCGTGCGCGAACCGCCACTGCGACCGGGGGATTACTGTTCGTCTGGCTTCGCGGGTATCCCGCACCGTCAGCTGGTTTCGTGGGTCATCCGCGTCGGCGACGGGATATTCGGTGCCGCCGAGGTTGCCGATCATAAGGTGTCCGAGCGGAATTTCCTCCATCACCTCCGAAGGCATCAGGTCGCCGCGCAGCAACCCACGGATCGTCTTTCCCTTGTCCCTGGCGATAGGAGCGTACAGACGCAGGGCGCCCTCGCCGGCAGCATCCCACTGCCATCCAAGCGACACCACGCTGTAGCCGTTGCGCAGCAGCCATCCGTCTCCGGCGTCCGGCGCAGCGTCCCAGTCACCCCCGTCGATCAGGCTGACGATGCGTCCCCGCCCGCGGTTCGGAATCTCCAGCAACAGGGAACCGTTGCTCTTGCCGGGGTCCTTGGGTCGCAGGGCCATGAAGTCAGCGGAAAACTCGACCGAACCGTGGTTCAGGTTCACTGCCTTGTCAAGATCGATGATGCCCCGGTTGTGCAGATTTGTGACCGGTACCGAAAAGAAGACGCGTCCGGTGAGCTTCTCATAGGCGCCCGCACTGCCAAATGCCTGGCCGCTCGAAACCTCCTGCCGCGAGGCAATATCAACGCGAATTACCCGGGCATTGAGCAACGGGAGAGTGAAGACCAGAAAACAGAACCACGGAACCCAACTCATTGGCCGCATGGGCGGAAGGATAGCAGATCAAACGCGACCCTTCAGTTGCTCCCAGCCGAGTCGCCACCTCCGGTTGTGGCCCTCAGCCAGGACCAAGATGCGCCGTGGAAGTTTGGTCCGGACACAGATTGTCGCCCAAGCTTCGGCATCCCTCTGATCAAAGTGCACGTTCAT
>DATGYF010000495.1:0-5881 GCA_035298145.1 Terriglobales bacterium
ATTCCCGCGATGGCCGATGCGGTGTCATGACAGGCGGGAGCGATCAGGCGGGTATTGCGAAATGCCGGCAGGGAAGCGATCTCGCCCTGCAGTCGGCCAATCTCAGTCCCCGGTTTGACCACCGGCGGCGCCGCGCCCAGGTCCAGGCCAGCCGCAGCAAAGATTTCAGGGCACCAGGTCTGGTCTTGCACACCCAGCAACTGAGTATGCGTGGCGTTGGTGTACTCGGAGACGCGCCTCCCGCCCAGCTGGTGCAGCAGAAACTCCGGCAAATTCACCCACGGAAGACTCTGCTCCGAGGGACGATCGGCGTGCAGCTGATACAGCGTGTTCAGAGTAATGATCTGGATCCCGGTGAGTTGGTAAAGACGGTCCGCGGAAATCCGGGAAAGCACCTGGTCTTTGGCCCGCACGTTGCGCTCGTCGCGATAACAAAAAGGGTCAGCGACCGGTTGCCCGTTCGCGCCCAGGCGTACGTAATCCACAGCCCAGCCGTCCACTCCAACGGCTGCTATCCCGAGGGGCGAGAGTTGGGCGCAGGCTCTCAGGCCTTCTTCTACTCCCTTACGGATGGCGGTCATGTTCCAGCGCAGGCCATTCCCATCACTGCGGGCGGAATTGGCAAAGCGGTGCACGAGGCGAATTTCCGGCTGACCTTCGATCCAGCGCAGCAGGGAGACACGGCAACTTTCCGCGCCCAGGTCCACCGCCACCAGCACTGGGGATTGGCTTCGATCTCGGCCCGCGTTCTCACTTTTTGCCCCCGCCCCGCCCCGATCGTGCGAAACCTCACTCATCGCAGGAAGGCCTCAGACAGACCGCCGTCCACCGGAATAATGTGGCCGGTGGTACAGGGCGATTTCGGTCCCGCCAGAAAGAGAATCGCTTCCGCACAGTCCTTCGGATCTATCGGACGATGAGTAAGCGTGCGCTTGGCGTAGAACTCGGCGAGCAGGGTCCGCAAGCGCTCGTCGTCCGCCATGTCCGGATAGGGAATCTCATACTTTTTCAAAGACGCGATGACGCGGTCGCGCGGAAACATGGCTGATCCCTTGATCACGGTGGCCGGGCTGATGCCATTCACTCGAATCTTCGGAGACAGCGAAATTGCCAGCTCGCGAACCAGATGGCTGAGCGCCGCCTTGCTCACGTCGTAAGCTTCGCTGCCGCGTTTGGGGACAACGGCGTTGGCCGAACTGGTGAGTACGATCGAAGCATCCAGATTCTGGTCGCGCAGGATACGCCCAGCTTCATCGGCCAGAAGATAATTGGCCGTAACATTCACGTCCAGCGTGACCCCCCATTGTTCGTCGCTGATTTGGCCGTCTTTCGAGGAAGGGAAGAGAGCGGCGGTGTTGATCAGCACATCCAGGCCGCCGTACGCCGCAACCAGGTCGCGCAAGCTCTGGCGGATGGCATCGCGCCGGCGAATGTCCACAGCCACGGCCAGCCCGCCTTCCTTTCCCGCCAGCCCCCTGGACTCGTCCGCCACTTTCTTCGCCGCTTCATGATCGCGGTCCGCGACCACGACGTGTGCTCCGCGTTCCGCCGCCAGCAAAGCAACCTCGCGGCCAATTCCGCTGCCGCCCCCCACGATCAGGACCACCTGACGGCTCAACTCCTTCTCCGGCGGCTGGCGTCGAATCTTGGCCTCCTCCAACTGCCAGTATTCGATCCGGAACGCCTCCGACGGGGGCAGGGCTACATAGTTGGAATGGACCGTGAACGCGCTGGTGGGGGCGGCGGCGCCAGCCTGGGGGAGGGTTTCGGGTGCTTTTCCGGTGTCCAGCGAGGTTGCGCCCTCCATCACAGGGATGGCATTGACGTAGAACTCTCCCGTGAGCCGGGCCTCGGCCTTGCTTTTTCCGAAACTGAACATGCCGATGCCGGGAATCAGAACCACGGTGGGGTTGGCATCGCGCATTGCCGGTGAATCAGGTTGGGCAAATCCTTGGTAATACTCAGCGTACTCCTTGCGATAGTTCTGCAGTGCGGAGTCAATCTGCTCGCGCAGTCGTTCCACGCTCGCGCCCGGTTGCCAGGGAACAAACAGCGGTCGAACCTTGGTGCGGATGAAGTGGTCGGGACAACTCGTACCTAAATGCGCCAGCTGCGCGGCCTCCGCCGAATTCACAAAGCGCAGTACCTCCGGCAGATCGCTGAAGTTCCCGATCACGCGCCGTGCCCCCGAAACCCGTCCGCGCAGAAAAGGAAAAATATCGAGCCCGAGGTCCCGCCGGTTTTCCAGCGCCTGGTGTCGCGACCCGCCGAATAATCCCGCGCCCTTCTTGTCCACGTGGTCTACGACGAACTGTCCCAGCTGATCGATGATGCCGATTGTGTTCTCGTAGCACTCCTGCTGCGTATCTCCCCAGGTAAACAGGCCGTGGCCGCCCAGCACGACGCCGTCGCAGTTCGGACTCTCCTGCACCGCGCGCCGCAGCATCATGGCCAGTTCGAATCCCGGGCGCTGCCATGGCACCCAGATGAGATGGTGGTCAAACCGGCGATTGAATTCTTCCATCTTTTCCCGCCCGTTGGCGGAAGCAGCCAGCGCTATGCCCCAATCAGGATGCAAGTGGTCGATGTGCAGGAAAGGAAGAAATCCATGCAGGGGAGTGTCAATCGAGGCGGCAACGCTGTTCTTGCCGAAGGCGCACAGCGGATACATGTCCACCATCTCATCTTCGTACTCGGCGCCGCGATATTTGTGCTCCAGTCTGTGCAGCTTTTCGGAGTAGAGCGCCGCCAGCCCGCTCAGCTTGATGCTGCCCAGGTCGCCGCCGCTGCCCTTGATCCACAATACTTCCTCTTGTTTCCCGCTGAGCGGGTCCACCTGCTGTATTTTCGAACTGGTGTTGCCTCCGCCAAAATTTGTGATGCGAAGGTCCGAGCCCAGCAAGTTCGAACGGTAGCGCAGCAATTCCGGTGGGTTTAGGGTGCGCGCGACCTGCTCGTCCCAACGGTCTTCCAGATAACGCAAACTTGTTTTGACCTGCATTTAGACGCTCTCGGGGGAAAAGTATTTCGGAACGCGGTGACTGTTTCATCATACCCAAGCTGCCCACGCGCGTCGAAAAGCCGCAGCTATCATACTCCACGAATGCAATAGGGCAACAATTTCTATAAGAGAATTCGCAGATGTGGGTCACGCACTCCCTTCGACTTCGAAGCTTCGGAAGGGAGTGTCCGAACCACACACTCCGGGTCAGGCGGTCTTGCTGTTTTCCGGCAACCAGGAACCGGTCACCAGCTTGTGCTCCACGTAATTGTAGGGTGCAACGCGGTGGCCGCTGAGCAACGAAAGGCCCAGATGGATCAGGCGGGGACCATAGCTTTGGGCTTCGTGGGAGACGGAGCCGATCAGCGGGCTGTCGGCGCGGGATATTTCTTTGAGCGCTTCGGGAATGCAATCCTGTCCGACAATCGCGACATATTTCTCCCGCTTCAATTCGCGCACCGCCTGCACCGCGCCCAGGGCGCTGGTATCGGTAGCGGCGGCGATCAGGATGCCGCGGTCTTTCGGGTGACGCCGCAGGAAATCCAGCACCAGTTGGCAGCTTTTGTCGCGCAAGCCGCGGGCGTCCATGCGGACCAGAAATTCGGCGGGTATTCCGGGCAGCCGGGAGCGGATCGCTTCGAAAGCTCCGGTCACGCGGCTCTGCACCAGCGGGCCCGCCTCGTCGATGTCCAATCCCAGGGCCCAGCGCACTTTGCCGTCCCAAAGTTTCTTCGCATACTGGGCCAGGCATTCCCCGGCCTCGAAACCCACGCGGTAGTTGTTTACCCCAAAGAAAGTGGCGTGGGGATGTGGTATGTCCACCGCAATCAACGGGATACCTGCGGCATCGATCTTATCCGCGAGCACCGGCGCAACGTGCTGATCGATCTGAAATTCAATCACCAGGTCCACCCGGTTGCGCACGAATTCATCGGCGTTATGTAAAGCGGTGGAGCCGTCGTAGCGATTGTCGAGCACGATCAGGTCAACCCCGGCGGCCGAAGATGCGGCCTTCAGACTGTCGGTCACCGCTTCCGAAAAAGGCATTTCCGCGGATTGGCTGCCAAAGCCAAAGCGCGCTTTCTTGGGACGCGCCACCAGGCGATAGAGACCGTCCTGCGACTGCGCCAGATATCCGCGATGCACAAACGTTTTCAGAATGCGATAGACCGTGGTCTTGGAAATATTGGTTCGCTGGTAGATGGCTTCGAGCGCGAGCGGGCCTTGTTCGTTCTGCAGCAGCTCAAGAATATCGAGCGCCTTCGAAAGTACCGGAATCAGATAGAGCCGCTTGGGAGTCGAGCGTGTCAATCGCGTGTGCCTCACTGCCGGCAATAAATGCCTAAAGAATATATCTTGGACTGCCGCTTTTCGCCTAAAGAGTCCCAGCCTCGCGGAATCTACCGGGGACCGATGAGGTTTCCCTGCAACAACCCCAACACCTCAAATATTAAAGTCAGCCGATCAATGGTAATTCAATAGAGAAACAAATTCACTTTTTTCTTGACAACGATAATTGGCGATCGCTACAGTGCGCCCAGTCGAGGCAGGGTTCCTGCGCGAAATATTTCCCTGCTTCGGGTCCACGTTGACCGCTCAGTGCCCGAGAGGCACAGGAGGAATGCGACTATGAGAGTCCACATTCTAGTGGTATGTCTGTTTGTGGTTTTGTCGGCGGGCTTCCTGTACGGCCAGGGAGGCGCCAATGGCACCATCCTGGGAACGGTTACCGACAGTTCGGGCGCCGTGGTGGGCAACGCGAAGATCGACGTCACGAACGTGGCTACAGGTGTTGCCAGTCATACCGAAAGCAGCGTGAACGGTGACTACACCACCCCGTACCTTGCGCCCGGAATCTACCGGATTACCGCCCAGGCCCCGGGCTTCCAAAAGGCGATCGCCGATAACATCTCATTGGCGGTGGCGCAGCAGGCCAGGGTGAACATCGTCATGAAGCCGGGCCAGGTTTCCGAAACCGTGGAAGTGCAGGCGAACCCGGTCTCGCTGGATACGGACAGTGCTGCTGTCTCGCAACTCATCAGCCAGACGCAGGTGGAACAGTTGCCGCTCAACGGCCGCAATTTCCTGAACTTGCTGTTTATTGGCGCGGGCGCCGTGCAGACCACCGGTGAGCAGGGCCAGATGCGGCAGGGCGAAGGCAACGCCATCAGCATCAACGGCGGCCGGCCGACCTCCAACAACTACACTCTGGACGGGTTGGTCAACACGGACACAGCCCTGAATACTCCGGCCGTCATCCTGTCGCAGGACGCGATCCAGGAATTCAAAGTGCAGAGCGAAACCTACTCCGCCGAGTATGGCTTCAGCGCCAACCAGGTGAACATTGTAAGCAAGAGCGGCACCAATCAACTGCACGGTACCGCGTTCGAATTCTTGCGGAACGATGCCTTTGATGCCAAAGCTCCATTTCAATCTGCAATTCCTGAACTGCGGCAGAATCAGTTTGGCTTCGTATTAGGCGGGCCAATCTACATTCCGAAAGTGTACGACGGGCGCAACAAAACTTTCTTCCTGGTGAATTACGAGGGCTGGCGGATCCGCAACGGCATCAACCAGGATACGTTTAATGTTCCCAACCCGGCCTGGCTCTCAGGGGATTTTTCGGGTTCAGGACTGACACCGGTAACGGCCGGTTGCATACCCAGCGCGACCACGTTCTGTATGCCCATTGACCCGACAACGGGCGCTCCTTTCCCAGGCAATATTATTCCGAGCACGAGCTTTTCACGCCTGGCGCAAGTGGCCATCGGAGCGGGTCTCTTCCCTGCACCCAATTGCCCAAGCGGCTGTCGCGGAAACTATCGCCTGACCACCGCATTGCCTAATACGGTCAACCAGCAGACTTATAAGCTCGACCAG
>DATGYF010000496.1:0-3846 GCA_035298145.1 Terriglobales bacterium
ACGCGGAGCGTACAGTGAAAGGCCGAAGAGGCTAGTTACGCCTCGGAGGTGTGGTATGGCACAAGAGAATGGCGCTCTGATCCGCCGCTGGTTTGAGGAAGTGTGGAACAACGGGCGCATGGAAACAATCGACGAGATGGCGTCGCCCGACGTCGTCGGTCATGGCCAGGCCCAGCATGACACCGTGATTGGCCGCGAGCAGTTCAGGACGTTCGCCACCGAGTTCCGCCGTGCATTTCCGGATCTCAAAGTAAAAATCGACCATATCGTCGAGCAGGGAGACAAGGCGGCAGCACGCTGGACCGCGACCATGACCCACAAAGGCGACTTTCTGGGCTTCGCGCCGACCGGAAAGAAAGTTACCATCACCGGCACTTCAACCCAGAGGTTTTCTGAAGGCAAGATTGTCGAAGGCTGGGACAACTGGGACCAGTTAGGCCTGCTGGTGCAGATTGGCGCCGTGCCGGCCGCGCATTTCGTGCCGCCCGCGGAGCGGCGATCGGCGTAGAGGTTCTGTCGGCGGGACCCAATTCTTTCAGGTGGAACATTTTGATGTCCGATGCTCGAGCGCAGTCCGGTTTATCTGACAGCAGGGCTATCGAGGCCCTCGTGGCAGAGTTAACCGATGCCTGGAACCGCGGGGACGCCAGAGCTTTCTCCGCCCGGTTTGCCGCTGACGGCAGCTTCACTAACGTGCTCGGGATTGTGGCCTACGGACGGGAAATCTTTGAGCTGCGGCATGCGGAGATTTTCCGTACCATCTACCAGGGAAGCGTGCTGCAACAATCCATTGGGAGGCTGTACTTCATCCGTCCGGATGTTGCGGTGGTTGATGTGGACGCGGCAGTGTCCGGCTATCTTCGGTTGCCTCCGGGGGTACAGGCTGCAAACGATGGCGCCCTGCGGGCCAAACTTCAACTGGTCGTGACCAGAGAAGACAGCGAATGGTGGATCGCCGCTTTTCACAACGTGGATGTGAAGCCACTGCCACTCCGGCCCTGAGTGGGGCGCGTAGCGTCACGGTTCGGCAGGTGTCCTTCGACTGCGCTCAGAATGACAGGGCGGATTTGATAAGCTTTCTACGCGGACATTTTCAGCGCATACACTGACTCCCATGTTACTTCACGGCATTTTTCCTCCGCTTACCACGCCTTTCTATCCTGACGGCAAGGTGTATTTCAAAAAACTTGAGCACAACGTCGAGCGCTATTCGAAGACTCCCGCGGCTGGGCTGGTGGTCATGGGCTCGACCGGAGAGGCCATCATGCTCTCCGACGAAGAGCGGCGCGAGGTCTTGAAGGTGGCGCGGGAGGCCGCCGCGCCGGGCAAAGTCCTGATCGCCGGCACGGGCATCGAGTCCGCCGGCGAAACCTTGCGTCTTACCGAGCATGCGGCGGAACTCGGCTATGACGTTGCCCTGGTGCGCACGCCGCACTTCTACAAAAAGCAGATGCAGCCGGCAAACATGCTGGCCTTCTATCGCACCGTGGCAGACCGCTCGCCAATTCCGGTGATGATTTACAACGTTCCCGGCTTCACGGGATACGACATTCCCGCCGAAGTAGTGGCGGAATTGGCGGACCATTCCAACATCATCGGGATGAAGGAATCGGGCGGCGACGTGGAAAAAATTCGAAAGATGACGGAAGCGACCCGGCATGTAAAGCGTTCGGTTTCGGTCACCGAGACCTTTGATGCCGTGACTCCACGAATGCTCAGGACGTCCAGCGGCGGCAACGGGCAGGGCGGGGAACTGGTGCAGGTGGCGGGAGTGGGCGGCGCGAAGCCATCGTCAGCCGCTGTGACCGTGGTAAGCGGAATTAAAACCCGCCAGAAAGAAGCAGGCTTCCAGATCGTGGTGGGTTTGGCGCAGAAGCTGGAGCCGTCACTACAGGCGGGTGCGGTGGGTGCGATCCTTGCCTTTGCCGATGCCGCGCCGACGGCCTGCTACGAGATTTATGCTGCGTGGAAGGAAGGCGATGCAGAGCTGGCCCACCTCAAGCAGGAGCGGATCACAGAAGCCACTACCCGAGTAGCCGGCGAGCTGGGCATTCCGGGCCTGAAGTACGGGATGGACCTGAACGGCTACTATGGCGGCCCCGCACGCTTGCCATTCTTGCCGCTGACGGCTGCTCTGAAGGCTGAGGTCGAGCGGTTGATGGCGGACATTCGTAACTGAGGCGAATATTTCTTTCATGGTGGGACTGCGGGCATAGTTTCGTAGAGTGGATTGTGCCCTGGATGTGAATTCCCAGTTTCCAGTTAGAAGTTCCCGGTTCTTAGTGATGGGCGCGTTCCGCGAGATTCGCCGTCAAACACAGGGTAGTAGATGTGCCCGGCAGCGCGGCCATTTCCGCCGATAAATGGCTTGTTCTCGCGTGCTGGCGCTGCTATTATTTGAACGAACGTTCGAACCATGGCCAGTATTTCCCCCATCCATTCGTCAGTCGCGTCCCGGCGCCGCAGCGTTCCTGCGGCCGGACCGCGTCTGGAGACGCGGTTTGACCGCCGCCTGGCCAGGATACTGGTTCACGCCACCAATGTTTTCTATGAAAAAGGCTATGCCGCCGCATCGATGCGTGACCTTTCCCGGGCCAGCGGCATTTCACTGTCCGGCTTGTACTATTATTTCGAATCCAAAGAAGAGTTGCTCTACCTGATTCAGAAAGACACGTTTACCACGATTGTGTCGCGCCTGCGCGAAGGGCTTGAGGAAGTCAACGATCCAGCCGGACAGATTCGCTGCTTCATCCGAAATCATCTGGAGTACTTTCTCGCCCACCAGAAGGCCATGAAAGTGCTCTCTCACGAAGACGACGTGCTCAAGAACGGCTGGGGCGCGGAAATCTCTGCCATCAAGCGCGAGTATTACCGCATCTGCGTGGAACTGCTGGACGAGTACAAGCAGGCCCGCGGGCTGGAGTTTTCCAGCCGGATCGCGGTGCTTAGCCTGTTTGGCATGATGAACTGGATTTATACCTGGTACAACCCGCGAGTAGATGCCGAGGCCGCGGAACTGGCACGAGAGATGGGGGACATTTTTCTTCGGGGCATAGGAGCGGGACCGTCCAAAGCAGCGCAGAAGAAGAGGCCTGGAGTATCGAGTTGAATACTACATTGTTCCATTGCGAAAAGGAGTAGGAATATGGCGACGACAGTACAGCCCGCAAGCGGCGAGGCTACCAAACAGCTGATCAACTACCGGGTGGACGCCGGCGTGGCGGTGATCGAATTGTGCGACCCTCCAGCCAACACCTACACCTACGAGATGAACCGGCAGCTCGATGAGGCCATCCTCAAGGCGCGCATGGACAACGATGTCTATGTGATCGTGCTCACCGGCGCGGGCGATAAGTTTTTTTCCGCGGGTGCGAATATCAAGATGCTGGTCAGCGTCGATCCCACTTTCAAGTATTACTTCTGTCTGCATGCCAATGAGACCCTGCTGCGGCTCGAGCACACTCCCAAACTGGTGATCGCCGCGCTGAACGGACACTGCGTGGGGGGCGGCCTCGAAATCGCCATGGCCGCTGACATCCGCATCGCGCGTCAGGATGCGGGCAAGATCGGGCTTCCCGAGGTGAATCTGGGAGTGCTGCCCGGCACTGGAGGCACCCAGCGCCTGTCGCGGATAGTAGGCAAGAGCAAGGCCATCGAGCTGATGGTCACGGGCAACACCTTTTCCTTCGAGGAAGCCAAGGAGTTAGGCATCGTCAACGATATTTACGAGCGCGACAATTTCATGGCGAACATCATGGAATACGCCCGCCAGTTCTGTCCGCCGAACAAGGCGGCCAAGGCCGTGGGACGCATCAAGCGCGCGGTGCAGACGGGCTGGGAAATTCC
>DATGYF010000497.1:0-4147 GCA_035298145.1 Terriglobales bacterium
GTCCGCAAGCTCTGTTCGGCGAATTCAGGAACCGTCAGAAAACCAAACTCGCAGGCCGCCTGGCGGGCATTCAAAAGAAAGCCCAGGTTGGTGGGCGAAATGCGTGCCGCGATGGCGGGAGGTTCTTCCTGCACATTATCCGGGACCAGCCAGTTGTGTTCCTCGGTACTGAACTCGGCGAAATAGCGCCAGGTGCGAAGCGCCGTCCGCTCCAGAAACAATTCGTCCTTGTCGGAAGTTTCGCTGCGCATGGCCCGCGAAGGCAGGTTCAGCCACATCGAAATCCACTTGCTGCAGCCCCACAGCAGCAGGATGGGCAGCGCGGCAAAAAAAGCGTGGCGGCGGGTAAAGAACACCAGTGCGCCCAAAGCCAGCGCCAGCGCGGGCATCCAGTCCAGATAAACATCCACCGGCGTCCGCTTGCGGGTGCTGAGTTCGGTTTCCGCCGCCGTCTCCCATTCCAGCAGCCGCCGCCGCGTCACCAGCCGCCGGACCAGGGTTCGCACCACGGCATCGAGTGAGAGCAGCATCTGGTGGGGCAGAAATGACAGTGTGAAAAACATGCTGGCGTTGGCCGTGAGCAGCGCGGTTCGAGCGTCTCTGACCACCTGGGACTTGCGCTCAACCACCGCCCGCACCAGGTTGAACAGGAACTGGAACCAGGCCGGCACAAACAAGATGCCCAGGGTCGCCAGCGTCCAGTAGAGCGGGCTTCCGGGCAGCACCAGCCATCCGAACACCAGCAGCAGGAAAGTAGCAGGCTCCACCAGGCTGCGGCGCAGGTTGTCCAGAATCTTCCACTGCGAAACCAGCGAGATGGGATTCGGCACTTTGCGTCCCGACTCATCCGGCACCCGCGACAGCAGCCAGCCCGTGATCTGCCAGTCGCCCCGCAGCCAGCGGTGTTTACGCCGATTGTAGGCGCTGTAGTGCGAGGGATAATCTTCGATGATCTCGATGTCGCTGGCCAGCCCGGCGCGCGCGTAGGCGCCTTCGATCAGGTCGTGGCTGAGCAGGGCATTGCGCGGAAAGCGCCGGTCGAGCACCCGGTGCACCGTGTCCACTTCGTAGATTCCCTTGCCCGCGAAGATGCCTTCTCCGTACAAGTCCTGATACACGTCCGAAATCGCGCGGGTATAAATATCGAAGCCCGTCTCTCCGGAGTAGAGGCTGGCCAGCCGCGAACGGGAGGCGCTCTGCACGCTCACTCCCACCCGCGGCTGCAGGATGCCGTATCCGGCCACCACGATGTTTTTTTCCGGATCAATAATTGCCTGGTTCAAGGGATGGGCCATCGCCCCGATCATGCGATCGGCCGATCCGCGGGGCAATTCCGTGTCCGCGTCCAGCGTGATGACGAAACGAATCTGCGGCAAGATCGACAGGTCGCCAATCTTCACCGGGAAGCTATCGTGTTCGGCGCGCAGCAGTTTGTTCAGGTCCATCAGCTTGCCGCGTTTGCGCTCCCAACCCATCCACACTCTTTCGCGCGGGTTGTAAACCCGGTGGCGATGGAAAAGAAGAAACAACCCCGAAGCCTGGCTGGCGTACTTTTCATTCAGTTCGCGCACCAGTTGCGCGCAGTATTCGATCACCGGATCATCTTCGGACGAGGGTTCCGGGGAATCCGGCAGATCCGTGAGCAACGCGAAGTGAATGTTGGGATCGTGATTGCCCAGGAACCGTACTTCCAGGTCCTCCACCAGCCGGCGAGCCTGTTCCTGGTTAAACAGCAGACTGGGAATCGCCACCAGCGTGGTGCAGTTGTCGGGAACGCCCGCGGAGAAATCGAGCTTGGGCAAAATCTTTGGTTCCAGCAGCGACGTCACCAGATAATTCACCAGCTGAATGGCGCTCTGCGAACTGGGAAGCAGCAGGACCAGCATGGAGAAGAGGATGAGTTCAAGAGAAGTGTAGGTGTTGGTCAGCAGCAGGACGATCGCCGACATCAGGGCGAGGGTCAGCACTTCGGTCGCCGGCAGATAGAACTCATCCGGATGCCGGCGTAGCAAAGACCCGATGCGCTGGCCCAAGGGAGGTTGAAAGCCCACTCTGCTGTGCAGTGAGGCAGCGCCTTCCGCCAGAAGGTAGTAACCAATGTGTCCAAGGCGGGCGGTCAGGCGCGGGCTGGCGTGGGCTTCCTGGTGCGCGGACCGCGCCAGGGCCAGCGCTGCCGTAGCCACATCGCCCTCAGGTAATTCGGCGTACTCGGCTATATTGGCGACCTCCGTGCGGTACAGGTCGCGGCTCTCGAAATCCATGCGCGCATAGGCGCCGGCCGGATCCTGGCGCAGGATGCGATCGAACAGCACTAGCGGCTCGAGCACTTCCTTCCACGAAGTCTGGCCGATATCGCGCAGGCTGCGCACACAAATCCCGGCCCCGTAGGAGCCCGCCGGGTCGGCCGCTACTTTGGATCCGCGGGCCGCAATTTCTTCCAGCAATACCAGCTTCAGGGCTGGAACCAGCGCCCACAGTTCGACCATCCTCAACACCGTGCTCTGCTGAAAAGCCTGTACGTAGGCGTTAAGCGAATTGACGCTGAACTCATAGCTGGTGGTGGCCAGATATCCCGCGGCCAGGGCAACGACCCGCGGAGCGATGGCGCCGTCCGGAGTGCGAACGTGAGGCAGTTTGCGAACCAGCTTGAAGCCGTCTTTCGTCCCCCGAAGATCGGCGTGGACCAGCCGCAGGTTGTCATTCAACCAGCGAAAATCATCGCCCACGATGGTCGCGGGTACGGAACCCTGAAAAGCCCGCAGCACGGGCCTGATGGCCCGGCAGAGCGCGCGGTAGCGTTCCGAAAAAAAGCGTGCCGAGTGCGTGCCCGGCAGCCACACCATCCTTCGCCCCAGGTCTGCCGCCGCCGCCCCCAGCGCCTCCAGGTTCGGGCCGGCTTCCTTGGGGGGCTCAGGCAAGCGCTCGGCTTCGGCGCTCAGCATCTCGATATGGGTGTCCGGAGGCATGGCTTGTGAAATTCTAGGGCTTGCGAATATTAGCGATAGCTTGCGGCCTGCATTTCAAACATCTCCTTGTACCGGCCGCCCAGGCGTGCCAGTTGTTCGTGACTTCCTTCTTCTGCAATCTTCCCGTTTTCGAGGACTACGATGCGGTCCGCCATGCGCACGGTGGAGAATCGGTGTGAAATAAAGAGCGCCATCTTCCCCGCGGTGAGTTCCGCAAAGCGCTGGAAAACCTCGAACTCGCTGCGTGCATCGAGCGCGGCCGTCGGCTCGTCAAGAACCAGAAGTTGCGCATCGCGCAGGTAGGCCCGTGCCAGCGCAACTTTTTGCCACTCACCGCCGGAAATATCCACGCCGGTTTCGAAGCGCCGGCCCAGCATTTGATCGTAACCGCCCGGAAGCCTTCCAATGACCGCGTCCGCCAGGCTTTTCCGGGCAGCAGTTTCGAGCATCTTCAGGTCGTCAATCTCTTCAATCCGGCCCACCGCAATATTCTCACGCGCGGTCATTTCATAGCGCATAAAGTCTTGAAAGATAACGCCAATTTCGCGATACAAATCTTCCAGACGATACTCTCTCAAGTCCACGCCGTCGAGCAGTACCTGGCCCTCAGTGGGATCGTAAAGCCGCGTGATCAGCTTAACAATCGTGGTCTTGCCCTCGCCGTTCTCGCCGATCAGCGCCACCCGTTCGCCGGGATGAAGATGGAAGTTCAGTCCGTTCAGCACCAGCCGCGAATTACCCGGATACCGGAATGAAACATTGCGGAACTCAAATCCGCGCACGATCGGGCGCGGCGCGGGCAGGGCATCAGGCTTTGACTGGATGGTTGGCCGCATATCGAAGAAAGCCAGCAGGTCGGTCAGGAAAAGCGCCTGATCAGCGATGCCTGAAACGGTGGAAAAAATCTGCTGAATGTTGCTGCTGGCCTGCAAAATCGCGCCCGACAGCAGGTACCACAATCCTATGCTGTACGCGCCCGTCACCGTCCGCCAGATTACGAACACATAGGCCGAGTAGTAGCCCGCGAAGGCGATCACGGAAAGGAAAGCTCCGGCAATCAATTTCCGCCGTGACAGTGCCACGTTCTCTTCGTAAATTCCGTCGGAAAGTTTGGTGAAGCGCTGCGTGAGGAATTGGCTGAGCCCGAATAACTTGAGTTCCTTGGCGGCTTCCTTGCTGCC
>DATGYF010000498.1:0-1868 GCA_035298145.1 Terriglobales bacterium
GATCCAGTCAGCACCGTGGGCGAGTTTTACAAGTCGAGGCTGCCTAACGCCAGCGTGGTCTCTACCACCGGCGACCACTATGCCATCATCTCCACCGACAAGAAAAACATGATTACCATCAACATCGAGCTCAAGGACGGCAAGACCAGAATTCATATCGCCAGAGTTTCCGGAAAAATGGTCAACGGCGGCGATTCCGACAACTGAGGCCAAGTGTGGGGCGGGCGCCCTCGCCCGCCTCCTTTGATTCTGATTTTGATTTCTTTTTGATTGTGAATTTGACTTCTTTTTGATTTGTTTTTAATTTCGATTCTTGCCCGAACCTGAACTTGATTGAAGGATTTCCTTTAATAAAGATTTCCTTTAACGCCCGAAGCAGCGTCAATGACTCCAGCAAAATCCAGTTCAAAATCGGCGGGCGAGGGCGCCCGCCCCACACCTGCCGGCGCCGCCCCGAACCCCCTGGTGGATGCGGCTGCGCTGGAACAGGCCTTGCGCCGCCATGTCCGTGGCGACGTTCGTTTCGATCCCAGCAGCCGCGCCCTTTATGCCACGGACGGTTCCAACTATCGCCAGGTGCCGATCGGCGTGGTTCTTCCCCGCGATGCCGATGACGTCGTCGCCGCCGTCTCGATGGCGCGCGAGTACGGCGCTCCGCTCCTGTGCCGTGGGAGCGGGACCTCGCTGGCCGGGCAGTGCTGCAACGTGGCGCTGGTGCTGGATTTCACCCGCTACATGGGCAACATCCTGGAAATCGATCCGCAACGACGTACCGCGCGGGTGCAGCCCGGAGTGGTGCTCGATCATCTGCATAACGCCGCCGAAAAACATCATTTGACATTCGGGCCGGACCCGGCCAGCCACGACCGCTGCACCCTCGGCGGCATGATCGGCAACAACTCCTGCGGCGTGCACTCCGTGATGGCGGGAAAGACCGACGACAATATTGAAGCTCTCGAAGTCCTCACCTACGACGGTCTGCGGATGAAGGTGGGCAAAACCAGCGATGCGGAACTGGAGCAGATCATTCGCGATGGCGGGCGGCGGGGAGAAATCTACGCCGGCCTGAAGAAACTTCGTGATCAATATTCAGAACTGGTGCGCCAGCGCTATCCCGATATTCCGCGGCGGGTTTCGGGTTATAACCTCAACTTCCTGCTGCCCGAAAATGGTTTCGACGTGGCCCGCGCGCTGGTTGGGTCCGAAGGCACCTGTGTCTCCGTGCTTGAGGCGACGTGCCGCCTGGTCGAGAGTCCTCCGGCGCGAGTGCTGCTGGTGATTGCCTATCCCGATATCTACGAGTGCGCCGACCATGTGCCCGACGTCATGGCCCACAATCCGATCGGACTCGAAGGCATTGACGATCTGCTGGTGGAATACACGCGGCGCCGGGGCATCAATTCGGAAGGCCTGGCGCTGCTGCCCGAAGGCGGTGGCTGGCTGCTGGCCGAATTCGGCGCCGAGACTATCGCCGCGGCTGAAGCCCAGGCATCCGGCCTGATGCAAGCCCTGAACCGCGGTCCGAATTCGCCCAACCTGCGGCTCTTCACCAATCGCGAGCAGGTCAAGCGGGTGTGGGAAGTGCGCGAATCCAGCCTGGGCGTGATTTCGTACGTCCCCGGTGAAGACCTGACCTGGGAAGGCTGGGAAGATTCTGCGGTAGCTCCGGAAAAGCTTGGCAAATACTTGCGCGAGCTGCGCCAGTTGATGACGAGCTTCAACTATCGCGGCACGCTCTACGGACACTTTGGCCACGGCTGCGTCCACAATCGCACCAACTTCGATCTGCAATCGGAAGCGGGCATCGCCAAGTTTCGAAAGTTCATGGAAGCCGCCGCCGACCTGGTGGTCAGCTACGGCGGATCGCT
>DATGYF010000499.1:0-3875 GCA_035298145.1 Terriglobales bacterium
GTTTCCCAGCGGTCCTCCGTCGTATCTGGGGCGACATGTCGGGTTCGGAATGGACAACGACTATCGCGACATTCTGGATCACGATTTGGCAGATGTTGAGGCTGCAGCCGAAGAGAAGCTCCTCGCAGCCGCTAAAGCACAAGGTGAGCTCGGCTTTGAAGGCTTGCTCCACCCGGCAATAGCGAAAGCAGCGTATCAGTTATACCGGGACGGCCATCTTCGCGAAGCGGTATTCAATTCAGTTGTGGCGGTTTTCGACCACGTCCGAAAGCTCACGGGAATACAGGCTGACGGTGATGCGCTCGTTGGCAAAGCGCTTTCGCTGAACGATCCTTATCTAGTACTGAGTGAGCTTTCCGCAACGATGCGTGACACGGCGGGCGGCAGCTGGTAACGTCGCTCTTGCGCCCGGACGGGCGCAAGGAGGAACTGCGATGAGCAGAGCGGCGTCTGACATTCCCCATGGCATGCGGGTGCTCCACGGTCGCTTCACACGATGGCGGAAGTCCCATACCGGGCGACTGCCGATTCCAGATCCATTGTGGGCCGCGGCAGCGGAGATGGCCAGAGAGCAAGGGGTATTCCGAACGGCCAAAGTTCTGAGTCTGGAATACGGCAAGCTCAAGCGCCTAACGACGGAATCGCCTACGGGCCGGCGGAGAACGGCCAGACTGAGCGCGCCGCCCGCCGCATTTGTAGAGTTACTGCCGCCTGGAACGGGCGGAGCGGAATGCCTAATCGAGTTAGAAGGGTCACGGGGAAAGATGCGCATCCAGTGGAAGGGAAGCACCACTCCAGATCTGGCCGGACTCAGCCGGGTACTGTGGGAGTCGGCGTGATTCAAGTCGCGCCGCAGATGCGCATACTCGTGGCCATTGAGGCCGTCGACCTGAGGAAGGGTATCGATGGACTCGCACAGCTGTGCCGGGAGAAACTGGGCGTCGATCCGTTTTCTGGATGCCTGTTCATTTTTCGCAGCCGGCGGGCCACGGCGATTAAGGTTTTGGCGTTCGACGGCCAGGGGTTTTGGATGGCGCAGAAACGATTATCGAAGGGTAGATTCGTCTGGTGGCCAACCGGCAAGGAGGCGACCCGAACGCTCCAGGCCCATCAGGCGCAGTTGTTGTTTGCGGCGGGTAACCCGGAAACCGCTGCCGCGCCAGTGTGGCGGAAAGTAAGCTGAAAAGCACTTGCGTTCCAAGAAAATCTCCTCTACACTGCGGTTATCGTGGACAGCGCGTGGAAGTATCGCGGACGCGTAGTTACGGTTGAAGATGTAGCGTTCATCCGAGGCTTGATTGCGGCCAACACGGGGACCAGTCGGCGGACGCTGTCGAAAAAGCTGTGTGAAGCCTGGGGCTGGCAGCAAGCCAACGGCGCTTTGTGCGACATGGTCTGCCGGGGCCTGCTGCTCATGCTGGAGCGTTCGGGCCAGATTGCGTTACCGCCGGTGACATACAAACGGCACAACCCGCTGGCCCACCGTGCTCGTCCAGCGCCAGTGTTACTGGACCAGACCCAGATAGAAGGAAAACTGAAGGACCTGGGACCGATTGAGTTCGAGCAGGTACGACGCACTGCCGATGAGCCGCTGTTCAATAGCCTGATGGAGCAGTATCACTACCTCGGGTATGAACAGCCGGTGGGCGAACACTTGAAGTATGTTTGTTGGGCGCAAAGTCGCCCTGTAGCGTGTCTGGCGTGGAGTTCGGCACCGCGACATCTGGGCAGCCGTGACCGCTATATCGGCTGGAGCGCAGAAGCACGGCGGCGGAACATCCGCTTTGTCGCATACAACACACGTTTTCTGATTCTGCCCTGGGTCCGGGTCCCGCATCTGGCGTCACACATTCTGGGGAAGGTGACCAAGGGCCTGTCCGGCGACTGGGAACGGATGTACGGTCATCCGGTTTACTTCGCAGAGACTTTCATCGATCCCGGCCGTTTTCGCGGAACCTGTTACCGGGCGGCGAACTGGCAACTGCTCGGGCTGACCACCGGGCGTGGCAAAAACGACCAGACCAATAAGCCCAATCGCCCCATCAAGGAAATCCTTGGCCTGCCGCTGGCGCCGCGTTTCCGCCAGTTACTCAGCCAGTTATGAAAACAGCACCCCGCCCACGGATAGACGTGAACCTGGAAGAACTGGACCAGATCATCGACCGCGGGATGCGTGCTCCGCTGAGCGAATCCGATGGAGAGAAGCTGAAGGCGGTGTTGCACATTCTGGCCGAACGGGCGAAGCCCAGGTGGCGGACGACAGAGAAAACCTGTGTTGTGTTGCCGCAGACCCCCAGTTCTGAGGCGGCCGCAGAGAAGCCACCCGTGGAGGGAGAGCGCCAACCGGCGGGACATGGGCGCAACGGATCCGCCCGGTTTACGAGCGCACGGACCGTTCGGGTGCAACACACAAACCTTCACCCGGGAGACATCTGTCCGGAATGCGGCGTGGGCAAAGTCTACCGGCAGAAAGAACCTAAAACGCTGGTGCGGATCGTCGGGCGGCCACCGTTGGAAGCAACCCGGTACGAGATGGAGCGACTGCGCTGTAACGGCTGCGGGGAGGTGTTCACGGCGGATGAGCCAGCGGAGGCAGGCGCGGAAAAATATGACGAGACTGCGGCGGCAATGATCGCGCAGCTTCGTTATGGCAGCGGTGTGCCGTTTAAACGATTGGAGCGCCTGGAGGGGAATCTCGGCATCCCGTTGCCTGCAGCCTCGCAATGGGGAGTAGCTGAGAAAGCGGCCCTGGGTCTGCGGCCGGTGTATGACGAGTATATTCGCCAGGCGGCGATGGGCGAGGTGATGCACAACGACGACACAGGCATGCGAATTCTGCGATTGGCGCGAGAGCCGGCCGACTCACGCACAGGTATCTTCACCAGCGGCATCGTCTCCCTTGGGCCGGGCTGGAAAATCTCCCTGTACTTCAGCGGCGCCAAACATGCGGGAGAAAATCTGGCCGAACTGCTGAAACAGCGCCCACCGGGGCTGGCGCCCTTGATCCAGATGTGCGATGCGCTGTCGTGGAACACCTCCCATCTGCCGGAAGGGGTGGAACGTCTGCTGGCCCATTGTATGTCGCACGGAAGACGCCAGTTTGTGGAAGTGGCGGAGAACTTTCCGGAGGAATGCCGGTATGTGCTGGAGACACTGGGAAGCATCTGGCACCATGACGCGCTGGCGCGCGAGCGGAAGCTATCGCCGGAGGAGCGCCTGCGTTTCCATCAGGAGCACAGCAGCCCGCTGATGAAAACCCTCCATGAGTGGATGGAAGCGCAACTGGGGGAACGGAAGACGGAGCCGAACTCTGGCCTGGGAAAAGCCATCCGGTACATGCTTCGCCACTGGCTGCCGTTGACTCTTTTCCTTCGGGAACCAGGGGCCCCAATCGATAACAATCTGGTCGAGAGAATTTTGAAGAAGGCCATACTTCACCGAAGAAACTCCCTGTTCTACAAGACGCTGAATGGCGCCAGAGTAGGCGATCTGTTCATGAGCCTGATCCATACCTGCGAACTGAACGGCGCCAATCCCTTCGACTATCTCACCGAGTTGCTGCGGCATGCCGAGGAGTTGAAGCAAAGCCCATCGGAGTGGATGCCGTGGAACTATCGCGCGACACTGGCACGGCTGGTAACCCCCAGGGCCGCGTAATAGAATGAATCCTGCCTGGCCGAAAAGGATCGTCGGCGGCCATGGTTGGGTGGCATCCTGAAATGCCCAGAAAACGGGCTTCCCAAAAGGCAAAATCCGGACACGTTTTTGGCCAGGCACGAAGACCGGCGAAAATGTTGCGGGCTGGCCTGTACGCCCGCGTCTCGACGAACGATCAGCAGACGCTGGCGATGCAGAATCGAGCCATGCGGGAGTAT
>DATGYF010000500.1:0-4612 GCA_035298145.1 Terriglobales bacterium
ATACTCCCGCATGGCTCGATTCTGCATCGCCAGCGTCTGCTGATCGTTCGTCGAGACGCGGGCGTACAGGCCAGCCCGCAACATTTTCGCCGGTCTTCGTGCCTGGCCAAAAACGTGTCCGGATTTTGCCTTTTGGGAAGCAGCCCGTGGTATTAGTCAGTCGCGACCGAGGACGGCACTTGCGACCCGGATTCGGGGGGTACTCCAACCTTCAACTTGGCTCCGGCGTTGCGTTGTAGCGCCTCTGTGCGCGTCGCTCTTTCAGTTGCCTCCGCCTCTTCCGGCGGGAGTGACTACTACCACGGGCTGCTAGGAAGCCCGTTTTCTGGGCATTTCAGGATGTCACCCAACCATGGCCGCCGACGATCCTTTTCGGCCAGGCAGGATCATCATATTACGCGGCAGCGGGTGTGGCGAGCCGAGCCAGCGTGTCCCGGTAGTTCCAGGGCATCCACTCCGACGGGTTCTGTTTCAACTCCTCTGTGTGTCGCAGCAACTCGGTGAGATAGTCGAACGAATTGACTCTGTTGAGTTCGCACGTGTGGATCAGGCTCATATACAGATCGCCCACCTCGGCTCCATTCACCGTCCTATAGAACAGCGAGTTTTTCCGATGAAGGATCGCCTTCTTCAAAGCTCTTTCGACCAGATTGTTGTCCACGGGCGCGCCTGCTTCGCGCAGGAAAAGAGTCAAGGGCATCCAGTGGCGCAGCATGTATTGAATGGCTTTCCCCAGCCCGGAATTCGGCTCGACTTTTCGCTCCGCCAGTTGTGACTCCATCCATTTTTTTAGGGTTTTCATCAGTGGCCCGCTGTGCTCCTGATGGAAACCAAGCCGTTCCTCCGGAGTCAGCTTTTGTTCGCGGGCCAGTTCGTCGTAATACCAGACGCCGCCCAGGGTCTCCAGTACGTAACGGCATTGCTCCGGAAAGTTCGCTGCTACTTCGACAAACTGGCGCCTTCCGTGGGCGAGGCAAAAGGCCAGAAGCAGTTTCACTTCTTCCGATAATTTGGGGGCATTCCGCGACAGGGCGTCGCACATTTGGATCAGCGGCGGAAGACCGGGCGAACGCCGCTTCAGCACTTCCGCCAGGTTCTCCCCGGCATGCCTCCACCCGCTGAAGAACAAGGCAATGAGCCACGCGCCCACCCGCGATACAATCCCGCTAGTGAAGACTCCAGTGCGCTCGGGTTTGCCCTCCGGCGCCGGCTCCCGTGCCAGCTTCAGAATGCGCATGCCGGTATCATCGTTATGCGCCACTTCGCCTTGCGCAGCCTGCCGGATCAGCTCTTCCAATGCCGGCCGGAGTGAATCAGCTTTCTCTTCGACCACTTCCCATTGCGTGGCCGCTGGCAGCGGAATCCCGAGATTGGCTTCCAGCCGCTCCAAACGCTGGAACGGTACGCCACTGCCATAGCGGAGTTGCGCGATCATGGCCACCGCGCTCTCGTCGTACTTCTTCTCGCCGGCTTTTGCGGGAGCTTCGGCCGTGAACACCTGCCCGCAACCGTTACAGCGCAGTTGCTCCAGTTCGTACGCCGTCGCTTCCAGCGGCGGCCGCCCTGTAATGCGGATCAGCGTTTTGGGTTTCTTCTGACGATACACTTTGCCTTTCTGGCATTCCGGGCACGTGTCACCAGACTGGAGCGTGGCATGTGCCACGAGGACACGCTTCGCACCCGTGAATCTGGCGGCTCCGTTGCGCCCGTGTCCCGACTTGGCCGGCTTGCCCTTACCCGCGGGCTCTTTTGCAGCAGGCTTGTCCGCATTCTGATGGGGGAGCACAGCATCGGTTTTTTCGGTAGTGCGCGACCGAGGAGCCGCTCTTTCCGCCAGCGCCGCGACCGCGGTTTTGACCTTTTCGTATTCCGCGTCGCTCATGGGTTGCCGCCGCGCGGAATCCAGGATCTGATAAATCTCCTCCAGATTGATCTCCATCGGTAGCTGAGGCGATTTTGCCATTGCTTACTGCCGCAGCAACTCGCGGAATCGTGGCGTCAGGGGCAACCCGAGCACTTCCTTGATCGGGCGATTCGGCTTATAGGTGTGATCGTTTTTGCCGCGTCCCGTGGTCAGGCCCAGAAACTTCCAGTTGGCCGCACGATAACAGGTGCCGCGAAAGCGGGTCGGGTCGATGAACGTTTCTACAAAGTACACCGGATGTCCATACATCCTTTCCCACTCCGGGGAGAGGTGGCTCGTCATCTGGCCGAGAATGTGCGAAGCCAGATGAGGAACGCGAACCCAGGGCAAAATCAGATAGCGAGTGTTATATGCCAGGAAGCGGATATTGCGCCGCCGCGCTTCCGCGCTCCAGCCGATGTACCGATCCCGGCTGCCCAGGTGACGCGGCGCCGAACTCCACGCTAGGCAGGCGATGGGCCGCTGTTGCGCCCAAACCAAAAATTTCAGGTGCTCCCCCACAGGTTGTTCATAAGCCAGGTAGTGGTACTGTTCCATCAGGCTGTTGAAGAGACGCTCTTGATCCGTGCGCCGCACCTGCTTGATCTCCACGGGTCGGAGTTTCGCCAAAGGACCGAGGATAGCAGTGGTATCAGCGGGCACCGGTTCCGGCCGCCCGCGCTGCACGAATGGGTTGTGGGGCACGAACTTCACCGCTGGCAGCTCGATCTGCCCGGTGCGGTCCAGCATAAGCAGCAGACCGCGGCAGACCATATCACGCAAGGCCCCGTTGGCTTGCCTCCACTGCCAGGCTTCGCATAACTTCTCCGACAGCCTCCGTCGGCTCGCCCGTGGATGTGCCGCGATCAGTTCCCGGATATAGAAAATATCTTCCGCAGTGACCACTCTCCCCCGGTACTTGAGTTCCGCCATCCCACCGCAGTATGAACTGTATTTTTCTGGAACGCAAGGGGCCACGGATATTTTTACTTCAGCGCATTCACCCGGCGCCACATGGGCGCCGCCCGCACACGGGACACATCGCCGGCCACCATCAGCAACTGCGCCTCGTAAGCCTCCAGCGGTTTCGCCCGCGCTTCCGATTCCGGCCACCATACGAATTTTCCTTTGGACAGGCGCTTTTGTGCCAGCCAGTATCCTTGGCCGTCATAAGTAAGGAGGCGAATCGAGGTCCCGCGGCGACTACGAAACACGAACACACACCCGGAGAACGGATCTTCGGCGAGCTTCTCCTGGCACAACCGCGCCAGGGAATCAATACCCTTGCGGCCGTCCACCGCCTCGATCGCCACCAGCACGCGCATCTGTGCCGTGATCTGGATCATCCCTGTGTCTCGTGCCAGGCGCGGAGCAAACTGGTCCAATCCGGCGGGACCGCGGCTTTCCATTGGATGCGCATCTTGCCTCCGCCCGGTGATTCAAACTCGATGACGCAGGCTGGCAAGGCTGCCGCGCCGTCCCCGATCAGTTCGACAAACGCTGGTTTGTTTTGCTTTCGTGGCTGGCTCGGAAGGCCGTCCAGCCTCTGCTTCAGCCGGGTATAGTCCAACCTCAGCGGATGCGCCACGGCATAAATACCGTGCTGTCGAGCCAACTCGACCGCCGCCTGCCACAACGATTCCGGCAGCTTCGTCCGGACTGGCCGACTGCTGCGAAACTGCTCCAACTGGCGCTGGAGTTGTGTAATCGCTTCAGGAACAGGTGCTGCAATCTTATGGTTCATGGTAGTCGCCCCCCGACGACTCCATGACCTTATCAGGCTGAGTTAGTTGATTTCACGCACGATTGCCGGAAACTCACGATCGTGCTGGTTGCGGAAGACGACACGCTGCTGTGCGAAGCCTTGCGGTCTTGTTCCTAGAGGAAGAACAATTCTGTGTCCTGCAGGCGTGCAACGGCGACGAAGCCTTGCGCATCGCCCGAACTCAGGATCGGATCGATCTCCTACTGACTGACGTGGAGATGGGCGACAGCCCGGATGGTATCGACGTGGCGTCGGTAATTCTGGCGGAACGCCCCGGTCTGTCAGTGCTCGTCATGAGCGGTTTCCCTGATAGCGAACGCAAGGCTTTGGAAAAGGGCTTTGCGTTTGTAGCCAAGCCGTTCACAGGCACCAGCCTAAGACAACGCGTCCGAGAAATCCTGGCATCCAAACTTCCGCCGCAATCCGAAACGCGGGCGAACTTGCGCACCGGTGACAAATCCCGTGCCGTCTGCTGAGAAGCAGGCAAACGGCGCCCGATGCATACATCGTAGTGTACTCGCCTAGCGCCGCAATCCCTTTATCCTCCAAGTATCCGAAATCTTGATTTGGCGACGAACGGCGCGGCCTGCTGCTGAGCAAGACGCAGCCCGGCAGGAACATCTGGCGATGTCAGCCGAAGGGAGCCATCCAGTTGAGGTCCTATAGTTGTCAAAACGTCCGATCTGCACGTGGCCGGTGATTCGTCGCCTGAAAACCGCGTAAAGTCCTACCCGTACGGACGGCAATAGCGAGTTGGAGCCATGGTATCGCCGGAGTACGCAAAGGACTGTCTGCGACCATCCCCGATATTGCATGATGTCATTTCGGAGCACACAGATGATCATTTATTATCGCGATGGACGAACCGCTGAAGGCCTTATCCTGAAGCTGGAAGATAGCATTCTCCGCATGGCAATGAAGGGTTCCGCGGACGTGGAAACTTT
>DATGYF010000501.1:0-3116 GCA_035298145.1 Terriglobales bacterium
CAGGCTTTCCGCGTGGCCCACGAACAGGTAGCCCTGTAGATTGAGACAGCGCGCGAACTTTTCCAGCAGCCGCTTCTGTTCGGGTTCGTCAAAATACATCATGACGTTGCGGCAGAAGATCACATCATTGCGCTGCGGCAGGTATTCCGTTTTCAAATTATGAAAGTCGAAATGGACAATCTCTTTCAGCGCCTTCTTGATGGCATAGCGGTCGCCCGTCTTATCGAAGTATCGTAAGCGGTAGCTGTAGTCCACGCTCGCCATTTGGCCCTCGGAATACGTACCCTCCTGGGCCGTCCGCAACACCGAGTAGCTGATGTCGCTGGCAATGATCTCCACCCTCCAGGGTGGAGGAACCAGCGGCTTGGGCGAAGTCACGGCGGTTGACTGTGGATTGCGCAGGTAGTAATAAGCCAGGCTGTCGGCGATCAGCATGGCCAGCGTGTAGGGCTCCTGGCCGGTGGAACAACCCGCGCTCCAGATGCGTAGAGAGTAGTCTCGTTGCGCCTGCTTGCGGCGAATCAGGTCGTCGAGGATGTGCTTGTGGAACAGATCCAGTTGGGCCTTGTTGCGGAAGAAACTGGTCTCGTTGACCGTAAGGTTTTCCAGCAGCCTGGCCAGTTCCGCCTTGCCTTCCTTGCTGATCAGCAGGCGATAGTAGCTGTAGAAAGAATCGAGGTGGCATTCCTTCAGGCGCCGCTGCAGTCGGTCCTGCAGGAAGTGGGTGCGCCGTTCGTCGAAGTGCATGCCGCACTCCTGGTACACGAGCACCTGCAGAAGCTTCAGTTCAGCCTCGGTAAACTGCGCAGGTATGCTGGATGTGCCCATGAGTTCCGGTTCGTTCCTGTTCCCCTGATACCGGGGACTGCTATGACTTGGCCGCAGCCGCCCCGCGCGCCTCGCCCTGTGCCCGCTCCGCTTGTTCTTTCCGGCCCAGGCCGCTATCCAGCAGCTTGGCCATATCCAGCAGAACGATCAGGCGGCCGCGATATTTGCCCAGCCCGGTCACGCAGTTCAATCCGCCGTCCTGCAAGGTGGCCGGAGAAGGCTCAATCTCATTTGCCGGAATCTTCAGCACTTCCGAAGCCGAATCGACAATCAGTCCCGAAAGCCTGCCGCCGTGTTCCACCACCAGAATGCGGTTGCGGCGGTTCAGCGCCGTCTTGGGCTCACCGAAGCGCTTGCGCAGATCGATGACCGAGACAATCTTGCCGCGAAGATTGATCACCCCTTCCATGTAGTCGGGAGCGTCCGGCACAGCCGTGATGTCAGGCACGCGCACAATCTCGTGCAGCGAGGTGATGGGGACGCCGTAGGTCTCGCGCCCCACCTGGAATCCGACGATGTGCAATTCAGGGTTCATGATGCACTCTCGAGATCAGGCCCGGGCGCCGGCAGCGGCGCGCCGGACGTTGCCGGCGGTGTGCTCGTCGTAACGCGCAGGACCCCGTTCCGCCTGCTCCAGTGCGAAACGGTGCATGGCGTCCAGCAATTCGCGGGACATCTTCGACATCTGCTCCGCCGAGGCCGCCAGCTCCGTCGAACCGGAAGTGGTCTGCTGCACCAGTTCACGCATGCGCTCCATGGCCTTGACCACTGCCTGGGCGCCGGAAGCCTGCTCCTCGACCGCGGAGTTGATCTCGTGTGTGATTTCGTTCAGCCGAGTGGTGGCGCGCGCGATCTGCGAAGAACCGTGCGACTGCTCGTTGGTGGCCGCCCCGATTTCCTGCGCAAACTTGTAAACCTCGGTCACCACGTTGGAGATTTTGCGCAGCGCCGCGTTCAATTCCTGGCCCAGGCCGAGACCGTCGTTCACGATGCCGGTGCTGCGGTCCATGTTCTCAACCGCCTTGCGCGCTTCCTTCTGGATGCTCTGGATCAGCTCCGAAATTTCTTTCGTGGATTGGGCCGACTTCTCCGCCAGCTTGCGAACCTCATCGGCAACCACAGCGAATCCCAGGCCATGCTCCCCGGCCCGCGCCGCTTCGATGGCCGCGTTCAGGGCCAGCAGGTTGGTCTGCTCCGCCAGGTCATCGATGACTTCGATGATCTTGCCGATGTCATCCGCACGCTGTCCCAGCACGTCAATGATTTCGCCGGAGGAACGGATGGTGATATTGATCTTGTTCAGTCCGTCGGTAGCTTTCTCCATGGTGTTGATGCCGCTGTGCACTTCTTCCCGCGAACGGTTCGAAATGTCGAGCAGAACTTTGGCGGTGTCGGCCACGCGCTGAATGGAGGCCACCATCTGGTCGATGGAAGCTGAAGTCTCGCTCACGCTCGAAGCCTGGGTCTGCGTGTTCTTCACCATGTTCTGCACGTTGACGCTCATCTCGTGCATGGTGCTGGTGACTTCGTCGATGGCGGAGGCGGTTTGCAGGCTGACTTTGGCCGAATCGTCGGAGGCGCCCGCCACCTGACTGGACGCGCTGGCCACCTGCGAAGCGGCGTCGCGCACGTTGCGCACCAGATTTCTCAGCCCATCCACCATGCGCACAAATGCGTTGCCCAGGGTGTCATCCTTGGAGCGGGGCTTGACCTCAACCGAAAGATTTCCCCCGGCGATGGCTTCGGAGACCGATGCCATCTCCCGCAGGTAGCCCACCATGTCGTTGAAGGTGCGGCCCAGTTCACCAATCTCGTCCTCGCGCTTGATATCGATTTCGTGGTCCAGGTCCCCCGCCGTGCCGATCTGCTTGGTGACCTTCATCAGGTCGTTCAGCGGGTCGGTGATGGATTTGGCGGTGCGGAAGGCAATCAGGCTGCCCAGGCCCAGCGCCGCCAGCGTGCCCAGAAGCGCGATCCCGATGGTCCAATTGCTCGCCGCTTCGTCACTCTTGCGCCGCTCCTCCAGCACTCGCTTGCTTTCCTGGTCCGCCAGGTCAAGATATTCGGTGGAATTCTTCACCCATGAGCTGGCATCTTTCTGCAGGTAGAAAATCTGCAGCTCGGCCACGGTGGAGTTTCCCTGGTCCACCTCCTTGCGCTTTTGCATGAGGGGCTCGGCGAAGTCCCGGGTCCAGTTCTGCTCGGTCTGCAGCACTTTCGCCAATGCACCTCGCTGCTGCTCGGAGCTGGCGATGGCCACTGTGTTCTGCAGGCGGTCCACCAGGGTG